>CAZDAO010000155.1:0-8105 GCA_964503015.1 uncultured Nocardioides sp.
ATCTTCGGGCGCGACAACGTGTTCCTCGAGCTGATGGACCACGGCATCGACATCGAGAAGCGGGTCCGCGACGACCTGCTGCGCCTCGGCAAGGAGATGGGCATCGCGCCCATCGCCACCAACGACTCCCACTACAACAACCCCGAGGACGCCGCCGCCCACGACGCCCTCATCTGCGTCGCGTCCGGCAAGCGGCTCTCCGACACCAACCGCCTCAAGTTCGACGGTGGCGGCTACTACATCAAGTCCGCCGCCGAGATGCGCGCGCTGTGGGCCGACGGCTTCGGCATGCCCGAGGCGTGCGACAACACCCTGGCCATCGCCGAGCGGTGCGAGGTCGAGTTCACCGAGTCCACCGGCGGCTACATGGCGCGCGCCGACGTGCCCGCGGGCGAGACGGAGGAGTCGTGGTTCCGCAAGGAGGTCTGGCGCGGCATCGAGGCCCGCTACCCCGGCGAGCGACTGACCGGTGAGGTCCGCGACCGCGTCGAGATGGAGCTCGCGGTCATCGAGACCAAGGGCTACTGCGGCTACTACCTCGTGGTCGCCGACTTCATCCAGTGGGCCAAGGACCACGGCATCCGCGTCGGCCCCGGTCGCGGGTCGGGTGCGGGATCGATCGCCGCCTACGCGCTGCGCATCACCGACCTGTGCCCGTTGGAGCACGGCCTGTTCTTCGAGCGCTTCCTCAACCCCGAGCGCCCCTCGATGCCCGACTTCGACATCGACTTCGACGACCAGCGCCGCGCCGAGGTCATCCAGTACGTCTCCGACAAGTACGGCAGCGACAAGGTCGCCTACATCGCCACGTTCGGGCGGCTCAAGGCGAAGGCGGCCATCAAGGACGCCGCGCGCGTGCTCGACCACGGCTTCGCGATCTCCGACCGCATCACCAAGGCGATGCCGGCCGACGTGATGGGCAAGGGCGTCGCGCTCAAGGACATCTTCAACCCCGACCACAAGCGCTACAACGACGGCGGGGAGTTCCGGGCCCTCTACGAGCAGGACCCCGACGTCCGCACGATCTACGAGACGGCGGTCGGCCTCGAGGGCCAGATCCGCAACTGGGGTGTCCACGCGGCCGGCGTGATCATGTCGAGCGAGCCGCTCAAGGACGTCGTGCCGATCATGATGCGCCCCCAGGACGGCGCGATCATCACGCAGTTCGACTACCCGATGTGCGAGTCGCTCGGCCTGGTGAAGATGGACTTCCTCGGCCTGTCCAACCTGCGCATCCTCGAGGACGCCCTGGGCAACATCAAGGTCAACCGCGACCTCGACGTGGTCCTGGAGGAGCTGCCCTTCGACGACCGGGCGACCTACGAGCTGATGGGTCGCGGCGACACGCTCGGCGTGTTCCAGCTCGACGGCTCGGGCATGCGCGCCCTGTTGCGATCCATGCAGCCCGACCAGTTCGCCGACATCACCGCGGTCAGCGCGCTCTACCGTCCCGGGCCGATGGGCGCCGACTCCCACAACAAGTACCCCCGCCGCAAGAACGGCCGCGAGCCGATCGAGCCGATCCATCCCGCGCTGGCCGAGGCCCTCGAGCCGGTGCTGGGGGAGACCTACGGCCTGATCGTCTACCAGGAGCAGGTGATGGCCATCGCCCAGGTGCTGGCCGGCTTCACCCTCGGTGCCGCCGACAACCTGCGCCGTGCGATGGGCAAGAAGAAGAAGGAGGAGCTCGACAAGCAGTACGCCGGCTTCCAGGCCGGCATGATCGAGCGTGGCTTCCCCCAGCAGGCGATCGACAAGCTCTGGGAGATCCTGCTCCCGTTCTCTGACTACGCCTTCAACAAGTCGCACTCCGCCGCCTACGGCGTCATCACCTACTGGACCGCCTACCTCAAGGCCAACTACCCGACCGAGTACATGGCCGCGCTCCTCACGTCCGTCAAGGACGACAAGGACAAGATGGCGATCTACCTCAACGAGTGCCGCCGGATGAAGATCCAGGTCCTCCCGCCCGACGTCAACGAGTCGCACGCCAACTTCACGCCGGTCGGGCAGGACATCCGCTTCGGGCTGACCGCGGTCCGCAACGTCGGCAGCAACGTCGTGGACGGCATCGTCGCCGCGCGCGAGGAGAAGGGCCGCTACCTCGACTTCAACGACTTCATGGAGAAGGTCCCGGCGCTCGTGTGCAACAAGCGCGTCGTGGAGTCGCTGATCAAGGCAGGTGCCTTCGACGACATGAAGCACCGCCGGCGCGCGCTGGCCGCGGTCCACGAGACGGCGGTCGACCAGTTCGTCGACCTCAAGAAGAACGAGGCCATCGGGCAGGACTCGCTGTTCGGCGGGCTGAGCGAGGACGACGCGGGGTTCGGGGTGAGCGTGACCATCCCCGACATCGACGACTGGGACAAGCTGACCCTGCTCGGCCACGAGCGCGAGATGCTCGGCCTCTACGTCTCCGACCACCCGTTGCTCGGCCTCGAGCACGTCCTCTCGCAGGGCACCGACTGCACCATCGGACAGCTGATGCTCGACGAGGACCGACCGCACGGGTCGACGCTCACCGTCAGCGGCCTGATCACCTCGGTGCAGCGCAAGATCACCAAGCGTGGCGACCCGTGGGCGACGATCACGCTCGAGGACCTCGACGGTGCCATCGACGTGCTGCTGTTCCCGAGCGCGTACACCCTCGCCTCGACCCTCCTGGTCGAGGACCAGATCGTCCGCATCAAGGGCCAGCTGTCCCGCGACAAGGACCAGCCCGAGCTGCGCGCGCAGGAGGTCACGGCCCCCGACCTCACCCAGGGGCCGACCGGACCCGTCGTCATCAGCCTGCCCTCGACCCGGTGCACCCCGCCCGTGGTGGCGCAGCTGCGTGACGTGCTGGGCACCCACCCCGGGATGACCGAGGTGCAGCTCAAGCTGCTCACCCGGAGCTCGACCAAGGTGCTCAAGCTCGACGACAACCTGCGGGTCAGCCCCAGCCCGGCGCTCTTCGCCGACCTCAAGCAGCTGCTGGGTCCGGGATGCCTGGCGGGGTGACGCCGACGGCCGACCGGGAGGGGACGCCCGTCCCTCGCTCGGTGCTGGTCCGCCTGTCGGTGGTGGTCGCGGTCTTCGTCGCCGCCGGCGCCCTCGCCGGCGTGCTCTGGGAGCGTCTCTGGGACGTCCCCACCGGGGTGACCTACCAGGGCCACTGGTACCTCGAGCCAGCCGGGCCCGACCTCTCCTTCCAGGGCATCGCGCTGTTCGTGGTGATCGCGTTCCCGCTCGGCATCGTCCTCGGGCTGCTGGCCGGCCTCCGGCGCGGCCACGAGACCGCGACGGCGCTCACCGTGCTCGTCGCCGCGAGCCTCGCCGGAGTGGTGATGTACGCCGTCGGCAGCAGCCTGTCCCCGCCCGACCCCCAGCCCCTGGCTGCGGGCAGGCCCGACTACACCACCGACATCCCCGGACACCTCGGTCTCACGGCGCCCGACCACGGCCGCGTGCCCTGGCACTCCTCAGCCCTGGTCGCGCTGCCGGCCGGGGCGATGGCTGGTCTGGTCGGCACCTACCTCTTGGGGAGCAGGCGGTTGACGAGGCGCCCGCATGGGTAGGCTGGCGCCGACATGATTGGGGCGGCTCCGACGAGGTCGGGGCCCGTGCAACGGGGGATCCTGACGAGATGAGCACGACACCTGGCGGTCCGGAGTACCTGGACACCACCGGCCCGGCCGACGCCGAGCCGGACAACGACAACCGCAAGCGGCTCATCGCGCTGGGCGCGCTGGGCGCGACCGCGGTCGTGGTCGCAGGCGGGGCCTGGGCGGCCACCAGCTTCTTCGCGACCGGCTCGCAGCCGGCGGAGGCGCTGCCCGACTCGACCGTGGCCTACTTCAGCGTCGACCTCGACCCGAGCGGCGGTCAGAAGATCGAGGCGATCAAGACGCTCCGCAAGTTCCCGGGGTTCACCGACAACATCGACCTCCAGACCGACGACGACCTGCGCGAGCGGCTCTTCGAGGAGATCACCTCCTCCGGCGCCTGCGAGGGCCTCGACTACGCCAAGGACGTCAAGCCGTGGCTCGGGTCACGCGCCGCGATGGCGGCCGTCGACCTCGGTGAGGACGAGCCCGCCGCGGTGGGCGTCGTCCAGGTCACCGACAGCGGCAAGGCCGAGGACGGCATGAGCAAGCTCGTCGACACGTGCGGCGGCGGCGAGGACGCCGAGGGCGAGGTCGGCGGCTGGGTCGTCGACGGCGACTGGATGGTCATCTCGGAGACCAAGGAGATCGCGACCCAGGTGGTCGAGGCCACCGACGGCGGCACGCTCGCCGACGATGCGGCCTTCGGCACCTGGACCGGCGAGGCCGGCGACGACGGCTTCATGTCCTTCTACGTCGCCAAGGGCGTGACGAAGTACGCCGACGAGCTCGGCGGCATGGGCTCGATGATGGGCGGCCCGCTGATGCAGGGCGACCCCAGTGCCCTCGGCGGGACCAGCTTCGACGAGGAGTGCTTCAGCGAGGCGACGACGGCGGAGGAGATGGACGCCTGCTTCAGCGAGGAGTCGTCCTCCGACGACACCGCGACCGACGACACCGCGACCGACGAGGTCCCGGCGGAGCTCCAGGAGCTCCTCGACGACTTCGACGGGGCGGCTGCCACGGTGCGCTTCGACGATGGTGCGATCGAGGTCGAGTACGCCATGTCCAACTACCAGGAGGACGTGACCAAGTACATGGACAGCGACGAGGGCGTCTCGATGGTCGGCGGCCTCCCGGGCGACACCGTCGCCGCCTTCGGGCTGTCGCTGACCGAGGGCTGGGGCGACGCGCTGCTCGACTACCTCAAGAGCACCATGCCCGACGAGGCCGGTGACATCGACGAGCAGCTCTCCCAGCTCGAGGACGAGACCGGCCTCGCGATCCCCGAGGACCTCGAGACCTTGATGGGCGAGGGCATGACGCTGTCCCTGGGCAGCGGCATCGACCCCGACGCGATCGCCAACGGCGGTCCGGGGGAGGTCCCGGTCGGGCTGAAGATCAAGGGCGACGCCGACGAGATCCAGGCGGTGCTCGACAAGATCGCCGCCCAGGCGCCGCCGGAGATGGCCGAGTTCATGCAGGTCACCGAGGGTGACGGCTACGCCGTGCTCGCGCTCCAGGACGACTACCGCGGCAAGCTCGAGTCCGGTGGCGACCTCGGCGACACCGACGACTACCAGGAGGTCGTCGAGTCCGACGACGCCCAGTCGGTGCTCTACGTCAACTTCGACGCCGACGACGACTGGCTCGTGCGGGTCACGAAGGACATGCCCGAGGTCAGCGAGAACGTCGCACCGCTGTCGGCCTTCGGCGTCAGCGGCTGGGTCGACGGCGACGTCATGCACGGCCTGTTCAAGCTGACGACCGACTGACGACTCGTCCGCTCAGCGCCCGATGGTGGCGGTCACCGCTCCGGTGACCGCCACCAGGTCGTCCGGGGCCAGCTCGATGTCGAAGCCGCGGCGGCCTCCCGACACCAGGATGGTGTCGTGCGCGAGCGCCGACTCGTCGAGCACGGTCGGGTGCGCACGTTTCTGCCCGACGGGCGAGATGCCGCCGGCGACGTACCCGGTGGCGCGCTCGGCAGCAGTGACCTCGGCCATCACCGCCTTGCTCCCGCCCAGCGCGCGGGCGAGCGCCTTGAGGTCGAGCTGCCCCGAGACCGGGACGATGCCCACGACGAGCCGCCCGTCGAGCGAGGCGAGCAGCGTCTTGAACACCCGCGCAGGGTCCACCCCTAGCGCCTCCGCCGCCTCCATGCCGTACGACGCCGCGCGCGGGTCGTGGTTGTAGGCGCGCACCTCGAAGGCGATCCCGGCCGCGGTCAGTGCGACGGTCGCGGGCGTACTCCCGGTGCTCTTTCGCTTCGCCACCCGTCTTCCTCCTCGTCTGGTGGGGGATCGGCGCGCTCGTGCGACTTCGTTCCTCAGTCGCGTCGCTTGCTCGATCTGGCCTCGCCCACGCGCCGCGCTCGCACCTCACGCGCCACTGCGCGTCTCAGTTGGGGGACCACGCGGTCCGTGCCACCTGCGTGGCCGGCAGCGAGGGGATGACGTTGATGGCGCGCAGCTCGTCGGTGAGGTACCGGGTGACGAGCTCGAGCCGCTCCGTGGCGTCCTCGGCCTCGAGGAGCGCCTGCCGCTCGGCCATCGGCAGCGGCGCCAGCGCGGAGAGCGTCCACGCGAGGTAGTCGGGGTCGCGGGGCAGCGTCCCGCTGAACGGGTCGCCCTGCAGCTCGGTCATCGCCGCCCGGAACGCGGTGAACGTGGCCCGCGCCCGGTCGAGCAGGGCGTCCGGGACCTCCACCTCCGGCTCGGCCAGCACCGCGGCCAGGCCCTGGGGGAAGTCGGCACCCCGCTGCATCTCCTCGAGCACGAGCCGCTCGCGGGCCACCGCGACGATGTCGAAGGTGCCGTCCTCACGCCGGTCGACCTCGGTGAGCTGGAGGACGCACCCGACCCGGTAGACCGACTGCGCGCCGTGGTCGCCCACCTCGTAGCCCTCGCGGATCGCCACGGTGCCGAACACCCGCTGGGCGGGGTCCTTTACGGTGAGCAGGTGGTTGACGAGCATCCGGTAGCGGTCCTCGAAGACGTGGAGCGGCACGCTCATCCCGGGGAACACCACGGTGCTCAGCGGGAACATCGGCAGCGGCTCGCTCACGTGCCCAACCTAGCCCCCGCGCCCGCCCCCGCTGTCCATCCCACGCGGCCGCCGACCGGCCGTGCCGCCCCGGAACCTAGAATCGGGGCATGTCCCTGATCCGTCGCATCGACCTGAGGGGCGCCGACCAGGCGTCCGTCGACTACCGCGCGAGCGTGCCTCGCGCCGCGTTCGACGTCGAGGCCGCCACGCATCAGGTCCAGCCGATCATCGACGCCGTCCGGTCCCGCGGCGTGGAGGCGATCACCGAGTTCTCCGCGCGCTTCGACGGCGTGGAGCGCGACGACATCGTCGTACCCCGCGAGGCGCTCGCCCAGGCGCTGGACGACCTCGACCCGGCGGTGCGCGCCGCGCTGGAGGAGTCGATCCGCCGGCTGCGGGCGACCAGCGAGGCCGAGCTCGAGCACGACGTCACCAGCCAGGTGGCTCCGGGTGCCACGGTGACCCACCGCAAGGTGCCGATCGGCCGCGTCGGCCTCTACGTCCCCGGTGGCCTCGCCCCCCTGGTCAGCAGCGTCGTGATGAACGTCGTGCCGGCCCAGGTGGCCGGCGTGGGCTCGATCGCCCTGGCCAGCCCCCCGCAGAAGGACCGCGGCGGCCTGCCCGAGCCGACGATCATGGCCGCGTGCGCCCTCCTCGGGGTGGACGAGGTGTACGCCGTCGGCGGCGCCCAGGCGATCGCCATGTTCGCCCACGGCGCCGGCCCGTGCGCGCGTGTCGACCTGGTGACGGGTCCCGGCAACATCTACGTCGCCGCCGCCAAGCGGCTGCTGCGCGGCGTCGTGGGGATCGACTCCGAGGCCGGACCGACCGAGATCGCGATCCTGGCCGACGACAGCGCCGAGGCGTCCTACGTCGCCGCCGACCTGATCAGCCAGGCCGAGCACGACCCGATGGCCGCCTCCGTCCTGGTGACCGACTCGCTCGACCTCGCCGACGCCGTGGAGGCCGAGCTCGACAAGCAGGTCTTCGCGACCCGTCACACCGAGCGGATCACGACCGCGCTCGGCGGGCAGCAGTCCGCCATCGTGCTCGTCGACGACATGGACCAGGGTGTCGAGGTCGTCGACGCCTACGCCGCCGAGCACCTCGAGATCCACACCCGCGACGCGGCGGGCCACGCCGCGCGGGTCCGCAACGCCGGAGCGGTCTTCGTGGGTCCGTGGGCGCCGGTGTCGCTCGGCGACTACGCGGCCGGCTCCAACCACGTCCTGCCGACCGCCGGCTGCGCCTGCCACTCCAGCGGGCTGTCGGTGCGCGCGTTCACCCGCTCGGTCCACGTCGTCGACTATTCGCAGGCTGCCCTGGCGGACGTCGCCGACCACGTCGTCACCCTCGCCGAGGCCGAGGACCTGCCGGGCCACGGCCAGGCCGTGACGGCTCGATTCGAGTCCGGGCGGTGAGCGCGGCGTTCCCACCCCTGCGCGAGGAGCTGCGGGGGATCGAGCCCTATGG
>CAZDAO010000156.1:0-8064 GCA_964503015.1 uncultured Nocardioides sp.
GCTGGCGGTGCTCGACCAGCACGCCCTCGGGCCGCCCGGTCCAGCCGGAGGTGTTGATCGTGTCGGCGTGGTGGTCGCCGTCCGGGACGGGAGCGGTCGCGAGCGGTTCGTGGCCGGACGCCGCATCGGCGACGTCGACGAGCCCCACTCCGGGCAGCTGTCCGGCGGTCGCCGGCGAGACCAGCGCCACTGCGACGCCGCTGTCGGCGAGCACGTGCTCGATGCGTGCCGAGGGGTAGTCCGGGTCGACGGGGAGGAAGGCGCCACCGGCCAACCACGTCGCCAGCACGGCCACGACCACGTCCTCCGAGCGCGGCAGGCACACCGCGACCGGCGCTCCCCGCTCGACGCCGTGCAGCCGCAGCGCGGAGGCGACACGTCGCGCGCGGTCGACGAGCTCGTCGTAGGTCAGGCTGGCGCCAGTGCCGGTCACGGCCACGGCTTCGGGGGTGCGGTGCGCCTGCTTCAGCACCCGCGTCAAGGCGTCTGCCGTCGGCTCGGAGTCGCGGTCGTCGGATCCGGGCGTGGGGATCGTCGACGCGACGGTCGAGGGCAGCACGATCTCGTCGAGCCGACGCTCGGGGTGGGCGCTGAGCTGGTCGGCTACGGCGAGGAGCGCGGCGGCGAAGCCGGCAGCGTGGTCGGCGTCGAGCGCGCCGGCGCGGAACTCGATCTCCCCGCGCATGCCGTCGCGGCCCGGAGCGAGGGTGACGCCGACCGGCGCCTTGGCCGCGCCCTCGACCATCCCGGACACACCGGCCTCGGCGACCTCCCAGCCGTCGAGGTCGGGGTGCTCCTGCGAGCGGTAGTTGAAGAGCGCCTCGAAGGGCAGCTCGCCACCGCGGACCACCTCGGCGTCGCGCAGCGCGTCGACGACCGCGGTCAGCGGGGTGCCCTGCCGGGCCAGCAGCTGGGCGCTGCGCCGCGAGACCGCGTCGAGCGCCTCGGCGGCAGTGCGGCCCGCCAGGACCTCGCACCGCAGCGGCAGCGTGGTGGCGAGGAAGCCGACGCAGCCCTCTGTCTGCGGGTGGTCACGGTTGGCCCACACGGTGCCGAGGCAGACGTCGTCGACGCCGGTCCACGCCGCCAGTGTGACGGCCGTGGCCACGGTCCAGGCGGCGTGCTCGGTCGTGCCGGCCGAGCCGGCCCAGCGCGCGACGGCGTCGCGGGTCTCCTCGGGCACGTCGAAGGTGGTCCAGCCGGTCTCGTCGCGGTCGGCGGTGGCGGGCGGCTGCTGCGGCGCCAGGCCGCGGAGGTCGTCGACGAACCAGCGCACGTCGTCGTCGTGCCGTCCCCCTGCGGCCGCCGCCTGCTGCCAGGCGCCGATGTCGCCGAGCTGCACCTCGGGGCTCGCCTCTGCCGGCGCGGTCCCGGCCACGACGGCGGCGTAGGCGGCCCGCAGCTGGGCCAGCACGAGCGAGAGTCCCCACCCGTCGATGACGGCGTGGTGCACGACGAGGCTGAGCAGGTGGCCGCCGTCCTCGCGGCCGGCGAGCAGCACCCGCACGAGCGGCTCGCCGCCGACGAGGTCGAACGGCTCGTGCTCCCACGCGGTCAGCTCGTCGGAGGTGCAGGTCCGTCGCTCGGGCAGCACCCCGACGACCTGCGCAAGCTCGCCCTCGCGCAGCCGCAACGTGGTGCGCAGGGCCTCGTGGTCCTGCACGACGCGGTCGAGGGCCGTGCCGAGCGCGTCCAGGTCGGTGTCGGGAGGCAGCGTGAGGCGGGTGCGCGTGGTGTACGCCGTGTCCTGCGGGTCGAGCAGGTGGAGGAACCACAGCCGGCGTTGGCCTTCGGTCGCGGGGTACGACGTGCGTCCGGGGTGGCGCGCCGGGCCCGGCTCCACCTCCGGCAACCGGCCGTCGGTGAGCTGGTCGTCGAGCCAGGCAGCGATCGCGCGCGGCGTGGGATGCGATCGCCCGAGCTGCGCGGGCACCGCGACGCCGGTGATCGCGCGCAGGCGGTTGCGCAGCCGCAGCGCCATGATCGAGTCCATGCCGAGGTCGACGAGGCGACGGTCGGCCGCCACGGGCTCAGGTGCACCGATGACGCCGGCGACGGCCGCCGTGACCCGCTCGACCAGCCAGGCGGCTCGTTCCTCGGGAGGCATCGTTGCGGCGAGCGCGGTGCCGGGCTGCTCCTCGGCGACGGCGCCGGGAGCCGTCCCCTCGGTGTGCACCAGGGCTCCGTCGTACCAGAAGCGGTGGCGGTCGAAGGGGTAGGTGGGCAGCACGGGGAGCGCGCTCGTGGCACGTCGACCGGCGACGCGCGTCCAGTCGACCGTCGTGCCGTGACACCAGAGCTCGGCGAGGGACGCCCACACCTCGTCGAGGCCCCCGTTGCCGCGTCGCAGCGAGCCCACGACGACGGCGTCGGGGACCGCGTCGGTGATCGGCACCGCGAGCAGCGGGTGCGGGCTCATCTCGACGAACACGTCGTGGCCCGCCTCGTCGAGCGCACGGACCGCGTGGTCGACCCGCACCGGCTGGCGGAGGTTGTCGCACCAGTAGTCGGCGTCGAGCTCCGGTCCGGCGACGAGGCGGCTGCGGACCGTGGAGAACATCGCGGTGCGGGGCTCGCGCGGTGCGAGGTGCGTCAGCGCCGCGCGGAGGCCGGGCAGGATCGGATCCATGTGGTGGGAGTGGCCGGCGGCCGAGACGTCGATGCGCTTGGCGTAGACCTCGCGTGCCGCGACCTCGGCAACCAGCTCGTCGAGGGCGTCCTCGTCGCCCGCGACGACGGTCGAGGAGGTGCTGTTGACGACGGCGATCGAGAGCCGGTCGCGGCCGGCGATGAGCTGCTCGACCTCGTCGGCGACGAGACCGAGGATCGCCATCGAGCCGCGTCCGCGGCAGTGCTGCTCCAGCCCGACGCTGCGAGCGTGCACGATGGCCGCGGCGTCGGCCACCGAGACCGCTCCGGACGCGGCCGCGGCCGCGGCCTCACCCTGGGAGCTGCCGAAGACCGCATCGGGGACGACCCCGAGGTCGCGCCACAACGCGGCGAGACCGACCGAGACGGTGAAGAGCAGCGGCTGCACCACGTCCATCCGCTCGAACGGGTGGTCGGGGTCGTCCTGACCGGACAGCACCTCGCGCACCGACCACCCCAGGAGGGGCGCGAACGCCGCGTCGCACTCCTCGACCGCCGCGGCGAACACGGCGCTCTGCGAGAGGAGGTGCGCACCCATGGCGCGCCACTGGCTCCCGTGGCCGGGGAAGACCCAGGTCGTACGACCCCGGTCGGTGGCGGTGCCGACGGTGGTGCCGATGACGAGGTCACCACTCGCGACGGAGCGCAGCCCGGTGACGGCGTCGTCCCGGTCGGTCCAGCGCACGCTGGCGCGGTGCCGCAGCTCGGCGCGACCGGTCGCCAGGACCAGCGACACCTCGTCGAGCGACGCCGAGGGGTGGGCCTCGATCCAGTCGGCGAGCCGATCCGCCGTCCGCGAGAGGGATGCCGGGGTGGCGGCCGACAGCAGGAGCGGCAGGCGCAGACCTTCGGGGAGCGGGACGACGCCGTCGCTCGCCGGTTCCGGCGCCTCCTCCAGCACGAGGTGGGCGTTGGTCCCGCTGATGCCGAAGGACGACACCCCCGCCCGCCGTGGGCGGGCGCCGCGCGGCCACGGTCGGGCCGACCCGAGCAGCTCGAGACCTGAGCGCGCCCAGTCGATCAGCGGGCTCGGGGTGTCGGCGTGCAGGGTGCGCGGCAGCATCTCGTGCTGCAGCGCCAGCACCATCTTGATCACACTGAGCACACCGGCGGCGGCCTGGGTGTGGCCGATGTTGGACTTGAGGGAGCCGAGGGCCACCGGGGAGGTGCGCCCGGGGGCACCGGCGAAGACCTGTGCGAGCGCGCCCGCCTCGATCGGGTCGCCCAGTCGGGTGCCGGTGCCGTGAGCGTCGATCGCGTCGATGTCGGCAGGGTCCAGGCGCGCATCTGCGAGGGCGGAGCGGATGACCCGCGCCTGCGACGGGCCGTGGGGGACGGTGAGGCCGGCGCTGGCACCGTCCTGGTTGACTGCGGTCCCGCGAATGACCGCGAGCACCCGGTCGCCGTCCGCCTCCGCGACCGAGAGGGGCTTGAGCAGGACGAGACCGCACCCCTCGGCCCAACCGCCCCCGTCGGCCTCAGCGCCGAAGCTCTTGCAGCGTCCGTCGGGCGACATCGCCCCGAAACGGCTGGACTCGACGAACATCCCGGGCTCGCACATCACGGTCACGCCGCCGGCGACCGCCAGGTCGCACTCCTCCGAGCGGAGCGCGCGAACGGCGTTGTGGATGGCGACGAGCGAGGACGAGCAGGCGGTGTCGACCGTCATGGCAGGACCGTCGAGACCGAGCGCGTAGGCGATGCGGCCCGAGGCGACGCTGCCGGAGATGCCGGTGCCGTGATAGCCGTCGAGCGCCTCGTTCGGCGCCAGCCCGGCCGGGTAGTCCGCGCGCATGGCCCCGACGTAGACGCCCACGTTGCGCGGACGGTTGCTGGTGGGGGCCGTGGCGTGGCGCTCGAGCAGCTCCCAGGCCGTCTCGAGGAGCAGTCGCTGCTGGGGCTCCATGGTGCGGGCCTCGCGGGGGCTGATGCCGAAGAGCTCGGCGTCGAAGTCCTCGATCCCCTCGACGAAGCCGCCCTCGCGGGCGTAGCTGCGGCCCACCACCTCGGGATCCGGGTCGTACAGGTCGCGACCGTCCCAGCGGGTCGGGAAGGGACCGATCGCGTCGACCTCGTCGCGGAGCAGCTCCCACAGGCCTTCGGGGGACGCTGCACCGCCGGGCACGCGGCAGGCGGTGGACACGATGGCGATCGGCGCGTGCCGTGCGTCCTCGAGCGCGTCGGCGCGCCGGCGCTCGGCCAACAGGGCCTTGACCGCGCGCTGGAGCTGCTCCTGGTCAGAGCTGCGCTGCGTCGTCACGTCCGGTCCTCCATCGATCTGTCTGCGGGAACGAGAAGGACCATACCGTCCGGTTGGTTTCTGTCAAACCGTCTGGTCGGTTTTTCTCGTACCGGTTTCAACGCAGCCGTGCCCGCCACCCCGGACGGGTGGCGGGCACGGGTGGTTCGACGCCGCGACATCGCGGCGCGGACTCAACGCGAGGCGAGCGTGGGCGGCCTGACGGTCAGCTTGTTGCGGACGCGGGCGGGAGTGAGCCCGGGAAGGAGCAGCTGCCAGAGGTACTCGACGCGCTCGAGGACGTCCTCACGCCCGCTGAGCGCCTCCGAGACCAGCTGCGTGCCCGTCAGCGCGGACACCGCGACCGCGGCGGCGCGGTCGGGGTCGACGTCGGCGTTGAGCTCGCCGGCGTCCTTGGCCTCGGCGAACAGCTCGGCCACGGAGCTGATCCACCCCTCGTAGGGGCTGGGATCGTCGGTGCGGAACGTGTTGCGCTCGAGCGTGAGCCGGATGCTGGCGCGCACCAGCAGGTCAGACCTGAGCGCGTGCACGAAGCGGAAGCTGAGGTCGATGACGCGTTGCATCGCCCACCTCGACTCCGGAGCGTGGGCCTGGCGCCAGTCAGCCTGCTGCTCGATGATCGCCGCCGCCAGCGCTTCCTTGGAGTCGAAGTGGAAGTAGAGCGCACCCTTGGTCACCGACGCCTCGGCGAGGATGTCGGAGATGGTCGCGCCTGCGAAGCCTTTGCGCTCGAAGACTGCTGCAGCGGCCATCAACACACTGTTGCGCGTCGCCTCGGCCCTTGCTTGGCTCACTGTCTGCTCCTCGTCGACAAGGGAAAGATCTGGTGCCCGCAACCCACCCCTGGTTGTCGACAACGAATGTCGCTGCTACGTTGAAAACCGCGCGGACGGTTTTGTTTCATGGTCAATGTTCGCGACCTCCGACCAAAGGTAGCAGATGAGCACTCGGACGAATCGCCCTTCCACCTTGACGGCACCGCCTCCCGCCCGGCACGTGGGACTACCCGTGCCCATCCGGCTGACGCACAAGCACCGCGCCGAGGCGCAGGTAGTGCACCGCTGGTGGCGCACGGAGATCGATCGCTTCCGCCTCACCGCCCAGTGGAGCGCTGACCACCCCCACTACCTGCCGGCCGGCGACGGTGGCCCGAGCCTCCCCCTCGTGGCTGAGACGCTGCGTCAGGCGGTCATCACGATCAGCCACGCGGCGTACGACGTCCCGCACGACCACGCCTTCGTGATGAAGGCCCTCTCGGTCGAGCTCGACGCGGACCGTCCCGCGCTGTCGTCGATGCACGGCGTCACCGTCGACGTGAAGTGCCACGACGTGGTCGTCGGCAACGGCGAGCTCCGCAGCATGGAGATCAGCCTCGACTTCCTCCACGAGGACAGCCGGTTCGCACGGGGCACCGGCTCGCTGACCCTGCTGCCGGCTGGTGTCTACCAGCGCGTCCGAGGCACCGTGGCTCCTGTGGAGCACCGCACCGTCGGAGCGCGCGTGGCCGCAGCGGAGGTCGGCAGGGCGGTCGAGGAGGACGTGCTCCTGGTTGAGGCGCCCGGGCCAGGTCACCGCCTGGTCGTCGACACCGACCACCCGTGGCACTTCGACCACCCCGCCGACCACCTGCCCGGGATGCTGTTCGTGGAGGCGGCGGTGCAGTCCCACCTCCTCCACGCCGCCGACGCCGCGCCGCGCGCGCTCAGCGCCAGCTTCGACAAGTACGCCGAGGTCGCTCCCGACGTGGCCGTCGTGGCCGAGTGCGGCGACGCGGGCACGGAAGTCGGCTTCGTCCAGGACGGCTGCACGGTCGCCTCCGCGGTGGTGTCGCCCGCGTGATCGACGTCCTGGTGCTCGGCGCCACCGGCTTCATCGGCTCCGCCGTGGCAAGCGCGTTCGCCGCCCGTCCCGACGTCAGGCTGCGTCGCGGACACCGGGGCCGGCTCGGCGTCACCGCCGGTCCCGTCGTCGACGTGCGCGACGAGGAGACGCTCGGCTGCCTCGCCGAGGCGGACGTGGTGGTCCACGCCGCCCACCTCGTCACCGGCACCGCGACCGACCTCGAGGCCACCAACGTCCACGGGAGCCGCCGGGTGGCCGAGCTCTGTCACCGCCACCGCACCCGGCTGGTGAGCATCAGCACTGCGTCGGTCTACGGCGCCGGCCCGTGGCGCGGGGAGGACGTGCAGCACCTTCCGACCCACCCGGCCTCGACCGTCAGCAGCACCCGGGCCCGCGGCGACGAGGCCGTGCTCGCGACCGGTGGTCTCGTCGTCCGCCCTCACCTCGTGCACGGGCGCGACGACCGGTGGTTCGTGCCGGCCGCCCGCCGGGTGCTCCGCACCACCGGGTGGGTGGACGGCGGCGCCAGCCTGCACAGCACCATCCACGTCGACGACCTGGCGCGGGAGGTCCTCGGCGCCGCGCTCGGCAGCACCTGTGGCGTACGGCTCGTCTCCGACCCGCCACGCACGCTCCCAGACGTGCTGGCCCCCTACCTCTGCCCGGACGACGTGCGTGACACCGGGACGACCCACGCACAGGCCCTGGGCCACCCGACCGGCGCCGCCGATCCGCGGTGGCGCCACCACGTGGACCTGATGGCCCTCGACCACCACCTCGACGACTCGGGAGGCACGGACGACACGACGACGAGCCCCAGACCGACACCCAGACCACAGCACCAGGAGGAACCCATGTCAGACGAGAGCGCGAACGCCGATCTGAAGGCCAAGATGCGCGAGGCCCTCGAGCGCAAGCAGGGACACCACCATCCCGACGACAGGGCCGGATCGCCGATGAAGGCGCACGGCTCGGAGATCAACGACAAGAACGTCGCCAAGCCCATGCACCGGCGCAAGGCCGGTGGCGGCGGCGCATGAGCCGCCGCTCGGGCCCCGCGCCGGACTCGTGCTCCCGGTGAGGGACGCGGGAGCCGAGGCGGGTTCGAGACGGCACCCCATCCGAGAAGCCCGGACCCTCACGGATCCGGGCTTCTCGCACTCCCGTCGGAGACTGGTCACCGTCCTGGTCCCCTCCACCAGGGTCGCTACCTCGATCCCCACCCGGGCTCCGCAGCCGACCGCCGCCGGGCACCAGTGGTGCCGCGTCCGCGTCAGGCGGGGTGGAGCAGCCCGTCGAGGTGGGCGCGCACG
>CAZDAO010000157.1:0-3141 GCA_964503015.1 uncultured Nocardioides sp.
CGGCTCGCCAACTCCGAGGGCCAGGGCTACATCGGGATGGATCGGCTCGTTCGCCGCACCCTGCGGATGGCTCCCGACCGCGTGATCGTGGGCGAGGTCCTCGGCCCCGAGATCGTCCAGATGCTCAATGCGATGGGGCAAGGCAACGACGGGTCGATGTCCACAATCCATGCACGAAGCTCTCGCGAGGTGTTCGAACGCATCGCCACCTATGCCATCCAGGCCGCCGAACGACTGCCCCACGAGGCGTCGTTCCGTCTCATCGCCGGGGGACTGGACTTCGTTATCTTCATCAGCCGACACCCCAAGACCGGTAGGCGCCGGATCGAGTCGATCCTCGAGGTCAACGGCTACGAGGACTCGGTCCTGGCCTCAGAGATCTTCGCCGCCGGCACCAACGACTCGGCGGCCTGGACGGGCACGATTCCGCAACGACTCGACCACCTGTCCGCTGTCGGGTGGCAGCACCCCAGCGCCCCGTCCGACATCGCACCAAGCAGGGGATGGTGAGCCACAATGTCGACGACCGCACTGACGGGTCTCCTGCTCGGCCTCGCGTTCGGTGCCAGCGTGTTGCTCCTGGCTGCTGCCGTGTGTGGCTGGACTCCAGCTCTGCGCCGGAGCACCCGTCCTGGAACCGCAGAAATGCTGTGGGGCGACGGCGCCCGCCGCCGCGCACTGGTCGCGCTCAGCGCCGCCCTCGTCATCGCGGCACTCACCAGGTGGCCCGTGGCTGCCGGTGCCACCGCCGCCATGATCTACCTGTGGCCCACCATGTTCGGGGGCGCCAAGACGGCAACCGGTCAGGTCGAGCGGGTGGAGGCGCTGGCCACATGGACCGAATCGCTGAGGGATTCGATCGCCGGATCGGTCGGCCTGGAGGACGCGATCAAGCATTCTCTGACTGCCGCTCCACCCGTACTTCGTCCCCCACTGCACCGGCTTGAGGGCCGGCTGCGCGCGCAGGTCCCGCTCACCCAATCGCTAGCTGGTTTCGCGGAGGAGTTCAAGGACTCCTCCGCCGACCTGGTCGTGGCCGCGCTGATCCTCAACTCGCGACTGCGAGGCCCCGGCCTGGTCGCGACCCTTACGGCACTGGCGAGTGCGGCCCGTGAGGAGGTCGACATGCGGCGTCGCATCGAGGAGGGGCGCAAGAGCCTGCGCCGCACCGCACTGATCATCGTCGGCGCCACTGCCATCTTCGCCGGCGCCATGGCGGTCTTCTCCCGCGACTACGTCGCGCCGTACTCCACACCGCTCGGACAGCTCATGCTGGCCGTGGTGCTCGCGGTATTCGCCGGTGGACTGATGTGGATCCGGTCCGCAGCGAACCTGCGCCCGCCGGAACGTTTCCTTGCCGGCATCGAGCAGATCGACCGTTCAGCCATGCCACCGTCGGGAGGCGGGTTCCGATGACGTCCGGACTGCTCCTCGGCGCCGCTCTCGGGGCCTCACTGTGCCTGCTGGTCTTCGCGCTCGCGCCGCCACGGCCTCGGCTTGCCCAGGTCGTGAACAGGTGGGAGCGACAGCAAGCGCGACACACCACCGCCTTGGGAGGCACCGCCTTCGGAGGCGAGGCCACCGTGCCGGGCGGCTCGCCGGACACTTGGCCGGTCAAGTTAGGAGGATGGTTCGTGGGGCGGCTCGCCGAGCGCGGCGTCACGTTCACCAGGCTCCGCGCCGACCTCGAGCTGACCGGCAACACCCTCGAGGCGCACCTCGTCCGCAAGATCAGCTACGGACTGCTCGGTCTCGTCCTGCCAGCGATCCTCACGGCCACCGTGCTGGCCGTGGGGGTCTCTCCGTCACTGACGGTTCCCACAATCGGCGGAGTCGTGCTCGCGGCATTGTTCTTCTGGGTTCCCGACCTCTCCGTCAAGCAAGCCGCCGACCAGCGGCGACACGAGCTGCGGCGCGCACTCTCGTGCTACCTCGACTTGGTCGCCATGTCTCTTGCCGGCGGACGCGGCATCCCGGAGGCACTACCCACGGCCGCGCGCATTGGTACGGGCTGGGCCTTCGAGCTCCTCGGCAGCACGATCGACCGCGCCCGACTCGTGGGGGACACGCCATGGGCGGCTCTTGCCGACCTGGGCGTTCGCACCGGCATGCAGGAACTCCGAGACCTCGGCGGAGCACTGATGCTGGTCGCTGACGACGGCGCGAAGGTCCGTCAGTCGCTCACGGCGAGGGCCTCCACCCAACGGCGCCGACAGCTGGCCGAAGCAGAGGGCGCCGCAGCCAAAGCCGACCAGTCGATGGAGATGGCCCAAGTCGTCTTGTTCGTCGGCTTCGTGCTCTTCCTCGGGTTCCCTGCCGTCGTCGCGGTCATGGGGGTCTAAGGCGATGAGCAAACCTGACCGGCCTGGCCTCCAGCCGTGTCGCCGATACCCCGTCCGGGCACCTGCCGGGCTTCGACGCAGCCAGCAAGTCCGTGTCGTACTCCCGCCGCCACTCCATGCATTCCCGGGCGTTCGGACGTCCCGGTCCAACAGAAAGGAAGTCCCATGCTCCTGAACTCACCGGAAGTCCAGTTGCTGCATGCGTACTTGCGCATGCTCACCGCGACGTTGCGCGGGGGTCGAGACCGCGACGAGCGAGGCGAGATCGCGCAGACCGTCATCATCGTCGCGATTCTGGCGGCGGCCGCGATCGCGATCTGCACGATCATCGTCGCCAAGTTCACCGACAAGGCGAACACCATCCCCACCGAGTGACCGCGCTCTGCTCGGAAGGGAGTCATGGTGCAGCGGACAAGCAGCTGGGAACGCCGCGGTGAGCGCGGGTCGATGTCCTTGGCGCAGGTCGTCATCACTGCGCCCGCCTTGCTGTTCCTGCTCATGCTGATCGTGCAGTTCGGATTGATGTTTCACGCCCGCAACGTCGCCGAGCAGGCGGCACAGGAAGGCGTCGCGGCGGCTCGCCGCTTTGACGGCACCGCCGAGCAGGGGAGAGCCAATGCGCTGCAGCTCCTCGCTGCATTGGGCGACGGCACCCTGAAGGATCGCGACGTCCAAGTCAGTCGTACTAGCGGCACCGCCTCCGTCACCGTGACTGGCACAGTCGTGGCGGTCGTGCCAGGACTGTCCCTGACGGTCACCGAACGCGCGTCGGGGCCAGTCGAGACCTACGTGCCACCCG
>CAZDAO010000157.1:3241-8018 GCA_964503015.1 uncultured Nocardioides sp.
GGCACAGCGGAGCAGGGCGCGGTGACCGTCTTCGTCGTCCTGTTCACCGTGGCACTCCTCGCGGTCGCGGGGCTGGTCATCGACGGCGGATACGCCCTCGGTGCCAAACGCCAAGCAATGAACCATGCCGAGCAGGCGGCACGGGCTGGCGCCGACGCACTCGACCCGGCCGCGCTCCGCGACGGCCAGACCGTCGTCGACGACAGTCGCGCGGCCGACGCGGCCCAGCAATACCTCGCCCTGGTCGGCGCACGAGGAACCGTCGACGTCGTCGGAGGAGAAGTCACCGTGACCGTCACCAGCCGACAAGACACGACGCTGCTCTCCGCCATCGGGGTGACATCCATCCCGATCAGCGCCAGCGCCACCGCGCTCTCGATCGACGCGGACGACTAGCCCGACGTGCGCGCCGTGCCGAACCCCCAACCGTTTCCCCGCAGAAGAGCAGCCCAAGAACCCCACACGACTCGACAGACCAGCAGACACACGTGGTGAGAAGGATCAAGAGATGCGACTACTAAGAGCGTTGCTGGCAGCCGGGGCGCTAACTGGGATCGTCGTGGGTCCACCGTGGGCGCTGATTCGATACCTCGGCAATCCGTGGCCGGCCGAGGGGGTGTCCCTGGCCGCACCCCTCACCGACGGGGCCATCATCGGACTCCTCGCGCTCGTCGTCTGGGTCCTGTGGATCCAGCTCGTCGTCTGCATCGTCGCCGAGACAGTCGCCGCCTTGACCGACGACCGCATCCGGTTCACAGTCCCCTTCGCCCTCGGCATACAGCAACATCTCGCCCGCCGACTCGTCACCACTGTCGTCGTCGCCACCGTGGCCACCCCCATCGCGCTCGCCGCCAGCGCATCGAGTGCCCGGTCCGAACCACCCACGCCAACGACCGCTGACCACACCGCACCCGCAGCACCCGCACACCCAGGACCCGCGCACGCGGGCCGGCGCCACTCCGGCCACCTAATAGCGACCGCCACGGCGAACGCTCCTGGGGAGAACCGTGAACCAACGACCACGGTCACCGTGATGCGCCTCGACTCCTTGTGGTCCATCGCCGAACGACACCTCGACGACGGGAACCGTTGGCCCGAGATCGCGGCCCTCAACGAGGGACGCCACATGAACGACGGCCGACGGTTCGCCGCCACGAGCAGCATCCAGCCAGGCTGGGAACTCCTCGTCCCCGACCAGAACGAGACGGATCGTCCGCGGGCACGCCAGACGAGTGAGCGTATGCAGAGCCGTGAACACGCGTCGGAGAGAACAGTCACGGTCGAACCCGGCGACACGCTGTCCGAGATCGCCCACGACGAACTGGGAGACGCCCAGGCATACCCAGAGCTCTTCGCTGCCAGCTCAGACATCCTCCAACCAGACGGAGCACACCTAAGCGACCCCGACCTCATCCAACCCGGCTGGACGATCGTCATCCCCGACACCTCCGCCCGCCACCACTCCCCGGAACACGACGATCCCCACGACGAGACCGACACCAACGAGACAGACACCCACGACGCCGACGCCCCAGTAGAGACCGAACCGCACGGCCCTCGGGCAACTGTCACGGACGTTCCACGACCCCGCGCCGACGGCGTTGCCCCCACGCCGCGGAGCGCGGCAGGGGAGACGTCTCGAGAGGAGAAGTTGCAGAGCGACCCGTCTGGCTCGCGTGATCAGGACCGGTCGCCGGCCGCCTCACCCGACACGACTGAGCCGTCCGACTCGACGCAAGTGGACGAGATGGCCGATGAGCTCAGCGATGAACTCACCGATCCGACGGTCCTCAGCTCGCTTCTCGCCACGGCCGCGTGCCTCGCGGCCGGAGCAGCAGCGTTGCTCGCCTGGAACCGCCGCAAGCAGCTCCGAGCGCGACGCTTCGGCCGGACGATCGCCACGACGCCACCACACCTCACGGTCACCGAGCAAGCGATCCTCGAACACGGGCCGACTGCCCAAGACGACGTCACCTTCCTCGATCGCGCACTTCGGCACGTCTCCGCGACATGCCGAGCCTCTGACGACCCACTGCCGCATCTCGGCGCCGTCGCCCTGGGACGGGACGAGCTGACGTTGCTGTTCAGACAACCCGCCACCGCGCCGGTGCCACATGGATGGACGGCGACCGACGACGCGCGCGCCTGGACCCTGGCACGCGCCACCTACCTCGAGGACGACCTCGACACCCAACCAGCGCCGTACCCGGCGTTGGTCAGCATCGGCCAGGACGATGCCGAGCGCACCTGGCTAATCGACCTTGAAGCGATCGGCATGTGCGGCATCCGCGGCGACGCCCCCCACGTCACCGACCTGATCCGGTTCATCGTCGCCGAACTGGCGGTCAACGCCTGGTCGGACGGAGCCGAGGTCCTCCTCGCCGACGGCTTCGCCGCTGAGCCGCGGGACGTGAACCCCATCCGCCTCCGCCTGGCCAGCAGGACCGATGCCCTGACGCGCGCCACTGTGCTCGGCGACGAAGCGCAGGTGGCAGCACACAGTCTGGGCGCTGACCTGCTGACCCGACGCCGTGACGGCGTCCTCCTGGACACGACCCACCCCGTGGTGATCGTGACGTCCGCCCCGCCCGGCAGCGAGGTCGACAACATCATCGGCGGACACGGCAGATCGCGGATCGCGGTACTGCACGCCGACGCGACCGCGCCGACGATTGACGTCACTGCCGATGGCACGGCCTACCTGCCGGAGTGGGGCATCACCCTACGAGCATTTGCATTGCCGCCCGAAGAGGCGCAAGCCATGTCCGCGCTCGTCGCCGCGACCCGCAACCTTGCCGACGAGCCCGTGCCGGACACCCAGACAGACGATGGGCCACTTGGCAACTACGCGCGGGCCGACGGTTCGCTGCGCGAGGAGTACGTCCTAGCCCGCCACACCGAGGGCGGCGACTTGTTGTCGATGCTCCCGGAGCCTGACGCGGTCTACCTGGCCACGGCAGCAACGACCGTCGCCGAACTCGCCGCGGCTGCTCCCAGCATCCCGCAGGCAGTCCGCACAGAGATCGCGACCCTCGATCCGACCCTGGACACTGACCTCGCCGACTGGTTCGACGAATCATGCCCGCGACCCAAGGTGCATCTCCTGGGGCCGGTCGAGGTCACCGCACTCCATGGTGGCGACCCGTCGGCGATCGACAACGTGGGCGCCACCGTCTCCTTCATCGCATTCCTGGCCTGCCAGGACCGAGGTGTGACCGGCGAGCGGGCAGCCGCCGCATGCGGGTGGAAGACACAAAGGACGGTCCAGAACAGGGCCACGAACGCTCGATTCCTGCTGGGTACGCGACCGGACGGAGCCGACTGGCTTCCCGACGCCAGCATCAGCGACGGAGCGCGGCGAGGAAGCAGCCCGACCTACGAGCTCATCCAAGGCACCGACGGCGTCCTGAGTGACGCCGACCTCTTCATCCGACTGCGGAACCGAGCTCAACGTCGAGGAGACCTGGACGGGTGCGAGGACGATCTGACGACTGCGCTTTCGCTGGTCACTGGGGCACCCTTCGAAGCCGCAGCAGAGCACCGGTTCAGGTGGCTCTACAAGCCAGGACACCAGCGCCACGACGAGATCCTGGTCGCAGCCATCCACGACACCGCACACCTGCTGGCCACGCGAGCCATCGTCGAGGGACGCACCGACCTGGTCCGCCTCGCCTGTGCAGTCGCAAGGACGGCCAGCCCGCACAGCGATGTCGCCTGGTTGGACGAGGCCGCGGCCGTCGAACGCGACCACGGCGCAGTGGCGGCGGCGACGATCGTGCGCGACCGCGTCCTCGACAGCTTCGACGAGGACTTGCCGGCGCGGTCCGAGACCATCGTCGACCAGAGGAAGTGGGCCACCGGCTAAGCCGGGAGAGCCAGCGCGACTATGCCGCGCGCTGGACACCGCACGAGCGTCGTCAGAGCTCGCGCAACATCCTCCATCCCGGCGGCGCTGAGGTAGGGAGTCGGCGGCACGATCGTTCCCCCCCGGGGGCGATACGTGCCGCCGGTTCCGGGTTTCCATGGTGGTCGCGCGCTGAGTCGTCAGACGGAGTTGTCATGGCGACCAGGCCGGCAGGCGGGGGGTGTCTACCCCTCCTGCACAGGACGCGGTCCGCGGACGGCACCATCGAGGTCGTCTTGGCCGACGAGCCCCTCCACGGGAATCGGCACGGTGTCTTCTCGTTGGTTTCGCTGAGTTGTCGCGTTTCCGCCCCGGCCTGTTCAGGGGTCTGACCTGCGGTTTTGCAGTTGGTGAGCGAACTGGTGAGCAGGTGCGCAGCATGCCCCGCAGAAAAGTCGGGGTGGTGAGCGAACTGGTGAGCGAGGTGGTGAGGGCCGGGTCCTGAGGTGGCTCCTCCGGAACCACCTACTCGGAGGACCACCATGACGATCTCGATCTCCAACCCCCGTTCGACCTACCCCTCGCCTGTTCTCGATGGGGAGCCGACACCTCACCTCACCGCGCCCCGTATCCCGGTGCCCGGTTTCCCGGTGCCCGGTATCCCGGTGCCCCGCATCCCGGTGCCGCGTGCACCGTCGGACGGCACAACACATGAGCGGCGTGCCGTCCAGTCCCCGCTATCAGCGTCGGTGCTGCGCACTGTGGACCGGTCAGACCAGTGGGCGCGGTGGCAGTCGCTCGACCAGCGTCTCGGCCTGTTCGCCAGTCTCGACGACGCGCGCCAGGCATGGACCCGGCGCGACCCCCGCTGCTACCGGGTCGTCGCAGCACTGACTGCGCTTGGGTCGCGGCGCGGAGGTGACGACGATGATG
>CAZDAO010000158.1:0-5255 GCA_964503015.1 uncultured Nocardioides sp.
CTCAGCCTCCCCCAGCTCGTCGCCGGCGCCACCGCCGCAGCCACCTCGGCCATCCTGATCGGCCGGATGGGCATGCTCGGCACCGTGCTCGGTGCGGCCCTCGCCAGCGTCGTGTCGGCCGTGGTGACCTCCGGCCTCGTCGGCGGGTGGCACCGGGTCCGGACCGTGCCGAGCCGGTTCCCGCGCAACGTCAACGGGATGGTCGTGACCGCGGTGGCGCTCGGGCTGGTCGTGGTCGCCTTCCGGGCCGGCGTCGACCTGGTGACCCAGGACCTGCCGCCCGACACGTTCGCCGGCCGGCTGCTGGCGCAGATCGGCGTCAGCCGAGGCTGACCAGCGCGAACGTGACGAGGGAGCCGCCGACCACGACCGCGGCGAGCGCCCACGCCGCAGCACCCGACCACCGCGCGAGGCGCTCGACAGCGAGGTAGGTGGCCGCGATGGCGGCCAGGCCGACGGTGACGTGCAGCAGCACGGCCAGCAGCACCCCGGCGATCGCCCCGGCCATCCGGAGCCGCCCCCACAGCAGGCTGAGCGCCAGCGGCAGCACGACCGCGCCGGAGAAGCCGCCCGCCACCTCGGCCCAGAAGGGTCGGTCGGCCATCCACGGCACCTCGACCGCGCCGGCCCACGACCGGTCGAACAGGTCGCTGGTCGCGCTGTAGCCGAGGTAGAGGATCGTCGCGGTCGTGACGATCGCGGCGACACGGTAGGACCAGTGCTTGGCCGGCGACCACGGCACCCGCCGACCCACGAAGACCGTCGCCACCGTGACAGCCGTCCAGACGATCCAGCGCCGGACCACCCCCGTGCCGGTGTCGGCCATCGCGTCGCGGAAGATCCGGTCCGCGGTGACCCGGTCGATCTCGCGCCCCTGCGTGGAGACGTACGACGTCGGGTCGCCGCGCCCGGCCACCAGCGCGTCGTGCAGCAGCGCCGCCGGCAGGTGGGCACCCGTCTTCGGCACCAGCCAGGTGAACAGGGCCGGCACCGAGGTGAGGTCGGTGCGGAACCCCGGGTCGGCCGGCACGAGGAGCTCGCCCACGTGGCGGTCGAGGTAGGCCAGCCGGCGCTCGAGCGCGAACGTCTCCGCCCCCTCCTCCGCGTGGCGCTCGAGCACGATCCGCATGTCGGCGCCGGGATCGGGTGGCTCGCCGGGCTGCCCGTCGCGCGGCAGGGTGCCGCCGTCGTAGAACCGCCGGGGTTCCACGGCCACCCGTGCTCCCATCCCACCGCGCTCCCGAGTCAGCATGCCCCCAGTCTGGCGAAGCGCTCCGACACCGGACACCGGCACTAGGGTGGCTGGACCATGCGCCTCCTCGTCACCTTCGTCGGCGGTCTCGGGCACCTCGCTCCCCTGCTCCCGGTCGCGCGTGCGGCGCGCGCCGCCGGGCACGAGGTGGCGATCGCGGGGTCCGGCGGGCTGGTGCCCCGGATCGAGGAGGCAGGGTTCGCCGCCTTCGCGACGAGCCCTCGGCCCCACCACTCCCAGACGCCGGGGAGCCAGCAGCGGGAGCCGCTGGAGGTGATGGACGCTCGCGCCGCCGAGGTCGAGTTCGCCGAGAACTTCGCCGACCGCGGGGCCCGGCGGATGGCGGGCGCCGTGCCGGACGTGATCGCGGGGTTCGGTCCTGACCTGGTCCTGCGCGACGAGACCGACCTCGGCACGACGATCGCCGCCGAGCTGGCCGGCGTACCGGTGGCGACCCACCTCGTCCTGGCCTCCGGGATGCTGGTGCGACCCGAGCTCGTGGCTCCCCGGCTCGACGTCGTACGCGCCGAGCACGGCTTGCCGGCAGACCCCGGTCTGACCCGCCTGACGTCCGGACTGGTGCTGTCCGACTTCGCCCCGGGCTTCCGCAGCCCCGACGCGCCGCTGTGCCTGGACCCGCTGCACTACCGGTCCGCGGACGCGCCTCTGTCGCCCCGCGCGTCGGACCGGCCGCGCATCTACGTCACGCTCGGCACCATCTTCAACAAGGGGTCGGGCGACCTCTTCGAGCGGCTCCTCGCGGGGTTGCGGGAGGTCGAGGCCGATGTGCTGATGACCGTGGGGCGCGAGCTCGACCCGGCCGAGCTCGGCACCCAGCCCCCGCATGTGCGGGTCGAGCGCTTCGTCCCGCAGGCCGAGGTCCTGACGAGCGTCGACCTGGTCCTCTCGCACGCCGGGTCGGGCAGCCTGATGGCCGCCCTCGCGCACGGCCTGCCGTCGCTGCTCCTGCCGCTGGGCGCCGACCAGCCGCACAATGCGGAGCGCGCGACCGAGCTGGGCCTGGGCGCGACCCTCGACCCCGCGACGTGCGACGCACCGGCGGTCGCCTCGGCGGTGCGGGCAGCCCTGGCTGACACCGGGATGCGCGACCGGTGCCGCGCCGTCGCCGAGCAGGTGCGGGCCCTGCCCGACGTGACCACCGCCGTGGCAGCGCTCGAGGCCGCGGCCCGTGCCGGCCGGTGACCGGACGGGGACGAAGCGCCCGGTCAACGTCCCGGACGGGGACGAAGTGCCCGGTCAACGTCCCGGACGGGGACGAAGTGCCCGGTCAGCGTCCCGGACGGGGAGGAAGTGCCCGGTCAGCGGGTGGCGAGCACCAGCACCCAGTCGCCCTCGTCGTCGGCGAGCCGCACGTGCCACGCCGGGACGAGTCCGGCGGCGGTCAGCGTCGCCTCGAAGTCCTGCTGACGCCACCGCGTCACGTGGTAGCGCCGACCGGACGGCCCGACCTGCCACCCGTCCGGCTCGGCCTCGCCGTCGCCCTCGCGCATCGACACCAGCAGCGCGCCTCCGGGGCGCAGCGCACCTGCGGCCTTGTCGAGCACGGCCCGGGTCGCCGCGCGCTCGACGTGCTGGAGCACGAACAGCGCCAGCACGCCGTCGTACGCCGGCCACTCCGGCGTGGTGAACCCGTCGACGGTCACGTCGAGCCGGTCGCACCGCCGGCCACGGCCGCGCTGGAGCCGCCGGAACGCCTCCGACCCGTCCGTACGCCGCACCCGCAGCCCGTGCGCCTCGAGGACGTCGGCGTCCCAGCCGGGCCCCGACCCCAGCTCGAGCAGCGAGCCACCGGCAGGCAGGTGCGCCAGCAGCCGGTCGAGCGCCTCGGCCACCGCGCCCGTCGGCGTGCCACGCGTGGAGGTGGCGTAGTCGGCGGCGATCTGGTCGTAGGAGTCGAGCGTCTCCCGGTTCCTCGTCGGCTCCGGCACCTGCTCAGCCTAGGGTGCCGCCATGACCACCGCCCGGACCGTTCCCGTCACCACGGAGATGGACGGGGACGAGCTCGACGCGCTCGACGCGTGGCACCTCGCCCGGCGCCACGGCCTGCGCACGATCGTGGTCGAGTCGTTCGTCCGGTTCCGCTACGGCGACGGGTTCACCAACTCGCGCGCGCTGGCGCTGCAGGCCTGCCTGGCCGTGGTGCCGTTTCTGCTCGCCCTGACCGGCCTGGCCTCCGACCTCGACGAGGAGCGCCCGGCCGCCGTCGTCGCGCACGTGGTCGACTCGCTCTCCCCCGGCGCCGGCAACAGCGACGCCCTCACCTCCGCCGTCGAGGACTCCGACGCGTCCGAGCGCGCAGGTGAGATCGCGCTGGTCCTCGGCCTCGGGTTCGCACTGGTGTCGATGACGACCGCGATGGCGCAGGTCGAGCGCGGTGCCAACCGCATCTACGGCATCCGGCGCGACCGCGCGGCGCTGTGGAAGTACGGTCGCGCCGCCGTCCTCACCGCGATCCTGGCGCTGCCGGTCGGCCTGGGCTTCCTGATGATCGTCGGCGGCGGCGCCTTCGGCGAGGCCATGGCCGAGAGCTACGGCTGGTCCGACCGGGCGGTCGCCACGTGGAACGTGCTGCGCTGGCCGGCCGGACTCGCGCTGCTCGTCCTCACCATCGCCGTGCTCCTCGACCACGCCCCGCGCCGACGTCAGCCGGCGCTGTCCTGGCTCGCGCTGGGCGCCGCCGTCGCGGTGCTGCTGAGTGCCCTCGCGACGGGCGGGCTGGCGGCGTACGTCTCGCTGAGCGGGTCGTTCGGCAGCGTCTACGGCCCCCTCGCGGGCGTGTTCGCCCTCCTGCTGTGGGCGCTGTTGTCGTCGATCGCCCTCTTCTACGGCACCGCCGTGTGCGCCCAGCTGGAGGCCCTGCGCGCGGGCGAGCAGGAGCCGGCGTACGACGATCCCGGGCGTCCGCACGCCCGGACAGTCGGCGACCGCCCGTCGGAGGACAATGCGGAGTCATGAGCGTCTTCGCGAGCGGGAAGATCGAGGCCTACGTCGGTCCGGCGGAGCTCGGCGCCGCCGACGACCTGGAGACGGTGATCGCCGACTTCATCGGCGGTGCCCGCGCCACGCTCGCGGTCGCGGTGCAGGAGCTGGACAACCCGGTGATCGCCCAGGCGCTCCTCGACGCCAGCTGGCGCGGCGTCCGGGTCGAGCTGTTCCTCGAGCAGGACTACCTGCGCTCCCCCCTCGCGGGCAGCCCGCCGACCCTTCCCGTGCCGCGGCCCGGTGAGACCCAGGAGGAGGCGCTGCGCCGCGTGCAGTGGGGCGAGGACGACACCGAGCTGGCGGAGAACCGGCGCATCCTCGCCGCGCTGCTGCGCTCGGACGTGCAGGTGCGCGGCGACTACAACCCGAGGATCTTCCACCAGAAGTTCGCGCTGCGTGACTACGAGGGCGAGGCCCGGCCCACGTCGGCGCTGCTGTCGGGGTCGGCCAACTTCACCGTCACCGACTGCCACCAGAACCTCAACCACGTCTTCGTCTTCCACAATGCCTTCGTGTGCCGGCAGTACGCCGCCGAGGTGGAGCAGCTGCGCCGCGGGTCCTTCGGCCGGGGCCTGCACGGGCCGGTGCCGAAGACCTACGACCTGGCCGGTGTCCCGGTGAAGGTCCTCTTCGGCCCCGACCACACGCCCGAGCTCGAGATCATGAAGCAGATGCTCAAGGGCGCCGAGGAGATCACCTTCGCGATCTTCACCTTCGCCGGCTCGTCGGGCATCGACGACGCGATGCTGGCGCTGGCGCGCGGGGGGATGCGCATCCGTGGCGTCCTGGACCGCGGGCAGGCCGCGCACGACTGGGCGGCGCCGCCGTGGCTGGTCCACGACAACATCGAGCTCTTCGTCCCGCGCCGCGAGGGCCCCCTCGCCCACCTGCGCAAGCTGCACCACAAGCTGATGGTCATCGACGACCAGGTGGTGGTCGCCGGGAGCTTCAACTACACCGCGCCGGCCAACGAGTACAACGACGAGAACATCTTCGTCGT
>CAZDAO010000158.1:5355-8009 GCA_964503015.1 uncultured Nocardioides sp.
GCTTCAACTACACCGCGCCGGCCAACGAGTACAACGACGAGAACATCTTCGTCGTCGGCTCGGTCCACGACGAGGTCGAGGGCATCGACGTCGACCACGACCCCGGCGGCGAGATCGCCCGCCACCTCAAGGCCGAGATCGACCGGATCATCGCCCACAGCGACCCCTGGTCGCCGGTACCCTAGCGGTCGAGCCGGCCCTCGAGCCGACCCTCGAGCCGGCCCCGCGAGCTAGCCGTCGAGGAGGGCCAGCAGCGGGCGCAGGTCGTCGTGCACGTCGACGGCACCGGCCTCGCGCAGGAGGTCCGGGTCGTGGGTGGTGCCCACGCCGTGCACGCGGCGTACGCCGGCACCGAGCGCGGCGCGCACCCCGGCCGGGGAGTCCTCGGCCGCCACGGCGTGGACGGGGTCGGCGCCGAGTCGCTCGCACGCCAGCGCGAAGCCGGCCGGGTGCGGCTTGCCGTCGACGACGTCGCGGGCGGTGACGACCACGTCGATGCTGGTCAGCGACAGCCCCAGCGACTCGACCAGCGAGCGCTCCACCCAGGCCGGCCCCGCCGAGGTGACGATCGCGAGGGGCACGCCGGCGGCCGCGGCGGACCGGATCAGCTCACGGGCACCCGGGACCGCCTCGGCGGCCTCGTCGGGGACGTGGCGCAGGACCTCCTCGAGCACGGTCGCGGGGTCGAGCCCCGACCACGGTCCCGGCTCCGTGGCGAAGACGTCCTCGGCCCGGCGACCGGTGAAGATGGTCAGGTCGGGCACGTCCCAGCCCCGGTGGGCGAAGTAGGACTCGTAGCCGCGGCGGTGGATGGGCTCGGAGTCGACGAGCGTGCCGTCGAGGTCGAGCAGGAGGGCCGAGATCACCGTCATGCGGTGGTGAAGAGCAGGTCGCCGGTCGCCACCGAGCCGCCGATGGCGTCGCTGGTGACCGAGCCCTTCGGGGCGTCCATCACCACGATCGGCACCACGGTCGAGAGCTCGTGCCCGTCGTGGGAGGCCGGGACGCTCGAGGGGTCCCACCGGACCATCTCGGCCCCCGCAGCCACCTGGGCGCCCTGGGTGGCGAGCACCTCGAAGCCCGCGCCGCCGAGGCGGACGGTGTTGATGCCGAGGTGCACGAGCACCCCGACGCCGTCGCCGAGGACGACGAAGGCGTGGGGCATCACCTTCACGACGGTGCCGGCGATCGGCGAGACGACCGTGGTCAGGCCGGCGTCGGGCTCGATGGCCACGCCCGGGCCGACCATCTCCTCGGCGAAGACCGGGTCGGGCACGTCGGTCATCGCGATGACCCGCCCCGGGCAGGGCGACAGGACGTCGACGGGAGCGGTCACATCAGGTCCTCGATGTCGTCGGCGAGGTTGTCCGCCTCCGGCCCGACGACGACCTGCACCACGGTGCCGCTCGCCATCACGCCGTGCGCGCCGGCGGCCTTCAGGGCGGCCTGGTCCACGAGGGAGCCGTCCTTGACCTCGGTGCGGAGCCGGGTGATGCACGCCTCGATCTCGACGACGTTGTCCGCGCCGCCGAGGCCCGCCAGGATCTGCTCGGCCTTGCTGCTCATGGTGGTTCCTCTCGTTGGTGGATCAGTCGGTCGGGGTGACGTCGGTCTGGGTGACCTTGTTGAGGCCGCGCGGGTTGTCCGGGTCGAGCCCGAGCCGCAGCGCCAGCCTCTCGATCATCATCTGTGCGGGGACGATGCTCGCAACAGGCTCCACGGTCTCCGGGAGGTCGGGGCCGGCGAGGTGGACGTCGCACCGGTCGGCGAACTCGGGCGAGCCACCCAGGCCCAGCACCCGGGCGCCTCGGGCGTTCAGGTCGTCGGCGAGCTCCACCATCGGCTCGGCCAGCGGCCCGTGGGCGGCCGCGACGAGGACGGCGAGGACACCGTCGCCGACCACCGAGATGGGGCCGTGGCGCAGGTCGGCGTAGGAGTACCCACGCACCGGGCGCAGGCAGGTCTCCTCCATCTTCAGCGCGGTCTCCAGCGCGGTGCCGAGGAGCAGGCCGCGTCCGGAGACGACCACCCGGTCCACTCCCGCGAGCGCGGCGGCGGCGTCGTCGACGTCCTGGCCGAGCAGGCCCTCGACCGCCTCGGGGACGCGCCCGAGGTCCTCGGCCAGCGAGGAGGGACGGCCCAGCGCGTCGGCGACCACCGCGAGCGCGAGCATCTGGGTGAGGTACGTCTTGGTGGCGGGCACCGCGACCTCGGGGCCGGCCTGGGTGGTGAGGGCGAGGTCGGCGGCGGCCGCCAGCGGGGAGCCGGCGACGTTGGAGACCGAGACGGTCGCTGCGCCGCACGACCGGGCCCACTCCTGGGTCTCCACGATCTCCGCGGTGGAGCCGGACTGGGAGACCGAGACGACGAGGGTGTCGTCGAGGTCGAGCCGCGCGCCGTAGTGGGTGGCGACGCTCGGCGCCGCGAGCGCGGCGGGGATCCCCGAGGCGACCTCGAGGAGGTAGCGGCCGTAGATCGCGGCGTTGTCGCTCGACCCCCGGGCCACCAGCAGCACCCGCCGGCGGCCCTCGAACAGCTCGCGCAGCCGCTCGCGCTCGGGCAGCAGGTGCTCGAGCGTGCGGCGCGCGGCGGCCGGCTGCTCGGCGATCTCGGACGCCATCGGCAAACCGGTGGGGATCCCGTTCTACTCGTCG
>CAZDAO010000159.1:0-2083 GCA_964503015.1 uncultured Nocardioides sp.
CGCGTGGGCCGACGTCGACCACCTCGGCGGCCGCTCGCTGGCCGACGCGCTCGACGACTGGGCAGCCGAGAACGGCGCCCGCCGCCTGGGCGAGACCGTCGTACGCCGCCTGTCCGCGCCCGGCGCCCGCGAGCGCTACCGGTTCAACGTGGAGATGATGGCGGGGCGCGACGACCTCGACCTCGGGCTGACCCCCGACGTGCCGGGGTCACGAGGGCTGCTCCCGCTCGACCTCGACCGGGTGACGAAGGTGGTCGGCTTCCTCGACAACGACTTCACCACCGACCTGGCCGTGCGGGTGCTGACGTCGCGGCCGGCCTCCGGCTGAGCCTCACCGCCGCCTGATCCGGACCGGCCCCTTCGCGGTGGCGAGGTCGACCACGCTCCCGCCCTGGGTGACCTCCACCTCGCCCCGGTCGACCAGCCGCGCCGCGGCCGCGCGAGCGGGATCCATCAGGTCGCGCCACGAGTCCTCGTCGCCGACCTCGCGGGCGGCGTCGGAGGGACAGATCGTGGCCGTCGCGGCGCGCCGGCCGAGGAGGTCGAGGATCGCGTCCTCGAGCTGCTGGTCGATGTCTGGCACCCCTCCAGTGTGCCTCCCCCATGCTTCAGGACGTCGGTGTCTCGCGATTGCCGAGCAGTTCACCCGATGTCCACCTGCACGACGCCCTCCGGCACACCGGCGACGACGAGAGTGGGCACGACACGCGATCCGCACTCACTCGGCACGGAGACACCCATGACGGACACCGCCCCTCGCCCCCTCCTCCCCATGGCGGGCCTCACCCACGGCAACCGCAGCGCGGTGACCTGCCACCTGCGCTGTGGCGATGCCTGCTCGGTCGCGGCACCGAACACCACCGAGACGTCGTACTTCCGCGACGTCGCCGCCCAGGCGCTGCGCCGCCGCACCGTGGTCGGTGCAGGGCTCACCGCCACCGCGCTCGGCGTCATCGGTGCGGCACCCGCCGCTGCCGGCCGCGGCGGACACGGCCACGGACACGACCACGACCACGACCACGGTGGTGGGGGCGGCTCGCTGCCCTTCGCCGCGATCGCGCCGGTCGCGCCGACCGTGGACGACGTGACGGTCCCCGCGGGCTACGACTGGCAGGCCATCATCCGCTGGGGCGACCCGATCCTGCGGGGCGCGCCGGCCTTCGACGCTGCGCGCCAGACGCCCGAGGCCCAGGCCGGGCAGTTCGGCTACAACAACGACTACCTCGACATCATCGAGACCGACCGCTGGGGCACGAAGGCCCTGCTGGTGTGCAACCACGAGTACACCAACGAGGGCATCATGTTCCCGCCCGGCACCGACCCCGAGACCGTCGTCCGCACCGCGTGGGCCGCGCACGGCATGTCGGTCGTCGAGCTGCGTCGCCGTCGTCGCGGCGACACCTGGCGCTACGTCCCCGGCGCGCGCCTGAACCGCCGGATCACCCTCGACACGCCGTTCGTCCTCGACGGACCCGCCGCCGGTTCGGACCTGCTGAAGACCGCCGAGGACCCGACCGGCACGAGGGTCCGCGGGACGATGAACAACTGCGCCGGCGGCACCACCCCGTGGGGCACGGTGCTGTCGGGCGAGGAGAACTTCAACCAGTACTTCAGGGCCACCGGCACCGACCCGCGGGAGGCGCGCTACGGCCTCTCCCCCACCCAGGACACGCGCGGCTGGCGCGCCTTCGACCCGCGCTGGGACGCCACCTCGGCGGCGTACGCCAACGAGCCCAACCGGTTCGGCTGGATCGTCGAGGTCGACCCGTCCGACCCGCGCTCCACGCCGGTGAAGCACACCGCGATGGGTCGCTTCAAGCACGAGGGCGCCAACGTGATCGTCAACCGCGACGGGCACGTGGTCGCCTACATGGGCGACGACGAGCGCTTCGACTACCTCTACCGCTTCGTGTCGAAGGACCGGCTCCGCGGGCGCGGCGGCAGCTGGCGCCGCCACGGCAACCGCTCGCCGCTCAGCGAGGGCGACCTGTCGGTCGCACGCTTCACCGGCGACGGTCTCGGGGACGGCATCAGCGACGGCACCGGTGAGTGGATCCCGCTGACCAAGGACGGCGAGTCGATG
>CAZDAO010000159.1:2093-7977 GCA_964503015.1 uncultured Nocardioides sp.
GCCGCTCTGTACGAGATAGAGCCGGCGTGCCGTCGTATCGATCACGATGGTGCCGGGCTTCAGCCTCGAGGAGGTGCTGGTGTTCACCCGCCTCGCCGCCGACGCGGTCATGCCCACCAGGATGGACCGGCCCGAGGACGTGCAGCCGAGCACCCACAACGGCAAGGTCTACGTCGCCTGCACCAACAACACCGACCGCGGCAAGGTCGGCAAGGAGGGCCCGACGGAGCCCAACCCGCGCGCGGCCAACAAGGACGGCCACGTCGTCGAGATCACCCCGACCGGCGGCGACCACACCGCCGACACGTTCGACTGGAACCTGTTCCTCATCTGCGGTGACGCCGCCTCCGCCGGCACCTACTTCGGCGGCTGGACCGGCCCGGTCTCCCCGATCTCCTGCCCCGACAACGTCGCCTTCGACAGCGTCGGCAACCTCTGGGTCTCCACCGACGGCCAGCCGAGCGCGATCAAGCTGAACGACGGCCTCTTCAAGGTGCCCGTCGAGGGTCCCGAGCGTGGCCGGGTCGAGCAGTTCCTGGCGGTGCCCGCCGGTGCGGAGACCTGCGGACCGGTCATCCACGACCGCGACGGCTCCGTCTTCGTCGCCGTCCAGCACCCCGGCGAGGACGGCACCTGGGATGCGCCCCAGTCGCGCTTCCCCGACTTCGTCGCCGCCGGCACCACACCGCGCTCGGGCCAGTTCGCCGGCCCGCGACCCTCGGTCGTCCAGGTCACGCGCAGCTGACGGCTCCTACCATCGGGGCATGCCCCGACCGCTCGCCGTGACCACCACGGTAGCCGTCGCCTCGACGTCCCTGCTGGTGGTCGCGGTCGGGCAGGGATGGCTCGGACCGGACGTCGGGCGCGGCGGGCAGTTCTGCGAGGCCCCGCACCCTGGCTGGGTGCGCCAGCCTGCGAACACGCTGTCCAACGCGGGCTTCGTCGCCGCCGGGCTGCTCGTGGCCGCGCGCGCCCGGCGCCTGCCGCCAGACGGCGTGATGTCGACGACCGTGGCGACGTGGTTCGCGTGCGTGGTGGTGCTTCTCGGTCCGGCGTCGGCGGCGATGCATGCGACGCAGAGCGAGCTCGGCGGCCACCTCGACATGCTGAGCATGTACCTCGTCGCCGGGTTCGCCGCCGCGTGGGCATGGGTGCGCTGGAGCGGGCGCGGGACCAACGCCTTCGCCACGGCGTACGTCGTCTGCGTGCTGCTCTGCGAGCTGGTCGGGCTCTGGCCCGACCCGGTGCCGGTGGTGCACTACTCGGGCAACCTGGCCTTCGGCCTGCTGCTGCTCGCCGCCGTCGTGCTCGAGACGCTGGTCTGGCGGCGTGGCGTGACGTCCATCGTGTTCCGCCACGGCGTGGTGTCGCTCGCCGCGATGCTCGGCGCCTTCGTCATCTGGCTGCTCAGCAACGCCGGCTGGTGCGATCCCGACTCCCTCGTGCAGGGGCACGCCGCATGGCACCTGCTGTGCGCGACCGCGGCGTACTGGCTGTTCCGGCTCTATGCGTCGGAACGGTCGGTGAACACCGCCGCGGGGAGGTTGACCCGGGCCGAGGTCGTGTAGGTAGATGGACCGGCTCCGGTCACCTCCGGGGCGCTCGGATCTCTCGGAAAGCGGTTCCTGCATGACCTCGCAGCCCACCCCCAACCGTCGCGCCGTCCTCACCGGTGCCGCCGCGCTCACCGCCGCCGGCTTCGTCGCGCAGCCGGAGCCGGCGCTCGCCCACCCCGGGCGGCACCGGACGCGGTTGACCGTGCTCGGCACGACCGACCTGCACGGCAACGTCTACAACTGGGACTACTTCAAGAACCTCGAGTTCGACAACACGGCCCACGACGACATCGGCATCGCCAAGGCCGCGACCTTGATCAAGGCGGCCCGCGCCCGCCTGGGGCGCCAGCCGGTGCTGACCCTCGACGCCGGCGACACCATCCAGGGCACGCCCCTCGCGTACTACTACGCGCGCATCGAGCCGATCGGCCGGCGCACGATCCACCCGATGGCCCGCGCGATGAACCTCGTCGGCTACGACGCGGCAGCGCTCGGCAACCACGAGTTCAACTACGGCATCGACCTCCTGCGCACCTTCGAGTCGCAGCTGGACTTCCCGCTGCTGGGCGCCAACGCCGTGGACGCCGCCACCAAGCGGCCGGTCTTCCCGCCCTACATCATCAAGCGCTACAAGGTCCGCGGCGGACCCGACCTGAAGGTCGGCGTCCTCGGCCTCACCAACCCGGGCATCGCGATCTGGGACAAGGCCAACGTCGAGGGACGCATGGAGTTCCCCGGCCTGGTCGAGCAGGCCGCGCGCTACGTGCCCGAGCTCAAGCGCCGCGGGTGCGACGTGGTCGTCATCAGCGCCCACAGCGGCGCCGACACCTCCTCGTCCTACGGTAACGCGCTCCCCTGGCCCGAGAACGCCGCCTCGCTCGTCGCCGAGCAGGTGCCCGACGTCGACGCGATCCTCGTCGGTCACGCGCACAAGGAGATCCCCGAGCGCTTCGTCACCAACGCCCGGACCGGCAAGCAGGTGCTGCTGTGCGAGCCGCTCTACTGGGGCATGCGGGTCGCGGTCCTCGACCTCGACCTCCAGCACCACCGCGGCCGCTGGAAGGTCGTGGCCTCCCACGGGCAGACGCTCAACTCCAACACGGTGGACGGAGACCCGAAGGTGCTCGCCGCGGTGCGCCGCCAGCACGACACGGTGGTCGACTACGTCAACTCCCCCGTCGGCACCTCGGCCGCGGCGCTGTCCGCCGCGCGTGCGGTCGTCGAGGACGTGCCGATCATCGACTTCGTGCAGTACGTCCAGGCCGACGCCGTGAAGGCCGGCCTCACCGGCGCCGACGCCGCGCTGCCGGTGCTCTCGATCGCGGCACCGTTCAACCGGCAGGCGTCGTTCCCGGCCGGGCAGGTGACCGTGCGCGACGTGGCCGGGCTCTACATCTACGACAACACGCTGCTCGGCGTGAAGGTCACCGGCGCCCAGGTGAAGGACTACCTCGAGTTCTCCGCCCGCTACTTCAAGCAGGTCTCCGGCCCCGGCCCGTTCACCATGGACCAGGTCACCAACGCCGTCACCCCGACCGCGCCCAACGGCACGCCCGACTACAACTTCGACTCCGTCGCCGGGCTCGACGCGCCGCTGACCTACGACGTCGACGTGTCCCAGCCGGTGGGCTCGCGCATCGTGGACCTGGCCTACGACGGCCAGCCCGTCGCGGCAGACCAGGAGTTCGCGATGGCGGTCAACAACTACCGCCAGTCCGGTGGCGGTGGCTTCCCGCACGTCAGCACGGCGCCCGTGGTCTACAACCGGCAGAACGAGATCCGCCAGCTGCTCATCGACTGGGTGACCGCGAACGGGTCGATCGACCCGGCGCAGTTCGCCTCCGTCGACTGGCGACTGGTGTCGGGCGGACAGCCGATCACCATCACCTGAGCCGGCGGACGGCTCACGACTCCGAGCTGAGCAGCACCCGGCGCGGCTCCTCCTCGCCGCGCCGGCGTGCTGCCGCCGCACCGACCAGCAGGCCCAGCAGCGCGCCCGGGACCAGCCAGCGCCAGCCGGAGAGCGAGATCCAGGACGACCTGTCGTCCCCGGACTCCGGTGCCGCAGCAGGCTCCTCGGTGGGCCCCGTGGCCGGATCCTCGGCGGGCGCCGAGACGACGGCCGGGCCGCCGCCTCGTTGGACGATGCGGTTGAGCAGGCCGACGAGCCGTTCGGCCGGGCCGAGCTCACGCCACTCCCCCGCGACGTCGGCCGTCATCGTCGTGGACACCCACGCCGTGTCGCCCTCCACGTGGATCCGGTCCCAGCGCCACGGCGTGACGTCGTGGATCATCCACGTCAGGTTGTAGGTGTCGCCCCCGTAGCCGGGCGGCTCTGCCTTCCCCGTGGTCGCGCTGTCCGGCAGCAGCTGCACGAGGGCGTCGTACGCCTCGTCGGTGTAGTAGAGCCCTCCGGCGCCCACGCCGACGTGCGTGACCAGCACGCTGGTGGGACCGCCCCCGTGAGCGGTGGCGGGGAGCCCGAGCAGGGCTGACAGGGCGAGCACGGCGATGGCGAGGGTCCTGCGCATGGCGCCTCCTGAGGTAGACGGGTGCCCGGGATACACCGCCGACCGCAACGAGGTTCCCCGTCCGGGACGTCAGTCGACCGACTCGGCCACCGACTCGGCCACCGACTCGGCCACCGACTCGGCCACCGCGACCGCTTCGGCGAGGTCGAGGTCGCCCTCGAGCCGCAGCGTGAGGTCCCCCTCGACCCACACCAGGGTCGGCGCCGCGAGCCGTGAGGGCAGCTGCCGCACGTCTCCGTCCGGCGAGACGACAACCACTCGGTGGGCGGTCGGGATCCAGAGGGCGTCGCGGCCCCCGACCGTGGCGTAGCCCGCGTCGGGGGCGGTCTTCCAGAAGAGCGGCTCGATCGTCCCCCGGAACTCGTCGAGCCGCACCGTGCCGTCCGCGGTGGTCCAGCTCAGCGAGACCACGGCCCGGTCGTCGGAGACCTCCACGCCGTCCGGGGCGCCGAGCTCGTCGGGCACGACCGGCTCGAAGCCTGCTCGGCCGGCCGCGTCCTCGAGCCGGACGTCGCCGACAGCGGGTGGGACGGTCGGCTCCCCCGTCACCGCGTCACCCTGCTCCACCGCGACGCCGTGGAAGCCGAGCCATTCACGGATCGTGGCGCCCACGGGCGAGGCCACGACGCCGCCGGCGAGCAGGCCCAGGAAGACGCCGGCGACCCAACGTCGCCAGCGGCGGGCCGGACGGGTCTCGCGCACTCGTTCCATGACGGCCTCCTCGAGCCCGCCGGGCACCTCCACCCGAAGGTCCCGCGCCAGCTCGGCGAGTCGCTGCTCGATCGCGTCAGGCATGGTCCACCCGTTCCGTCGTCGTGCCGAGGTCGTCGCGCAGCCGTCGGAGGCCGCGGCTGAGCCGGGACTTCACCGTGCCGCGCGGCAGCCCCAGCACGACCGCCGTCGTCGCCTCGTCGAGGTCGAGCAGGCACCGGCAGACCACCACGCGCCGCATCGTCTCGGGGAGCCGGTCGACAGCGGCCAGCAGCTGCTCCTTCGCCGCGCGGTCCGCCACCTCGACGGCCGGGTCGAGCAGCTCCGGGGGCAGCGACCGCGACGCGCGCTCCTCCCGCGCCGAGCGTCGTACGGCACCGCGGTGGGCGTTGCGGGCCTCGTTGGCCACGATCCGCAGGAGCCAGGGCCGGAACGGACGGTCCGTGCGGAAGCGGTCCAACGACCGGTATGCCTTCACCAGCGCCTCCTGCACCACGTCCTCGGCGTCGTCGCCGGCCCCGAGCAGCACCGCCGTCCGCATCGCCATCGGGCCGTGACGGCGCACGAGGACGGCGTACGCGTCGGTGTCACCGGCGCGCACGCGGCCGATGAGCTCGGCGTCCGTCACGTCGTCGTCGGCGCTGATCGTCGCTCCCGTCCTGAGGTCCCAGCACCGTGTCTACACCGCCGGAGCGGCCGGGGTTCCCATCCGCCACTCACGTAGGGACTTCTCGACACCCGGCACCACGCTCATGACGGCGCGACGATCCCGAAGCTGGGGCTCAACCGCGGCCGTCTGCTGCGGGCCGGGTCCACGTCTGTCCGGAGGTTCATGGTGTCGTCGGCGGTGACGATCCGCGCGCTCCTGCGTGGAGGCCGGGTCGGAGACCTTGTCTACGTCCGCATCACGAAGGTGACCTTGTTGTCCGCGTGGACGGTCATCGCATAGCGGGGGTCGTGAGCCAGGCGGTGGTGGCGGGGGCACAGGAGGCGTCCGTTGGTGAGGTCGGTGCGGCCGCCGCGGGACCAGGGGTCGTCGTGGTGGGCGTGGCAGCCCGACGCGGTGGTCTCACAGCCGCGAGCGGT
>CAZDAO010000160.1:0-7970 GCA_964503015.1 uncultured Nocardioides sp.
ACGAAGGTGCGCACGGCGATGATCGCCAGCGCCGCGATCGCCAGAATGCCGAGCAGCAGCACCAGGTACTCCGGTGCCGAGGCGCCGCGTTCGTCTCGCTGGGCGACCTCCCAGCGGGAGCGCCAGTACTCGATCGCCATCTTCAGGTGGGTGGACTCGTTCATGATGTGGTTCCTTTCTTCAAGCAGTAGTGGTTCGGGCTAGGCGGTGAACAGGAACAGGACGCGGGCGAGGATCACGTACGCGGCGGCCACCAGCGCCATGACCATCAGGTTGTTGCGCATCGCGTCGGTGGACTTGTTCGCACGGGCGTGGGCATCGGCCAGTCGGGCATCGCGCATCGACTGGGCGCGGGCGATGAGGGTGTTGCGGATGCTGGAGCCCTCGTCCTGCGCCAGATTCAGCGATGCCCGGAGGTCGAGCAGCTCCACGACGCCGAACCGCTCACCGACCTCGCCCAGTGCCTCCCACGGGGTCATGCCGTTGGGCCGGGCGTTGTCGATCGCGTCGTAGAGGGCGTGGAAGGCCCACCCGGTGCCGATCTGCGCCACGGTGGGCAGCGCGTCGGCGTGGCTGCGGCCGCCCTCCATCGACATCACGACCAGGTCGAGGAAGTCTGATAGCGCGTCGCACAGCTCCTCGCGGCGCTTGCCCGCGCTCTCCCGCAGTTCCCTGACCTCGCCGATCACCGCGACAACGGCACCCACGACACCCAGTGCCGGAGCAGCCAGCATCGGGATGCCGAGGCCGGCGGCGTTGCCCAGCAGTACCAGGGCGACCGGGCCCAGTAGCCCGATCAGGAACCACACCAGCAACTTGGCCAGCCACTCCTCCATCGGCTGACCCGTGACGGCGAGGTCACGCTCGTAGGTCTGCATGTCGTCGGGCCGACGGTTGCGCAGATTTTCGGCGAACCACTCCGCGGCCCTCTTCGACCAGGTCTGGTCCTCGGGTGCGATGTCCAGGCGCGCGCGGTGGCCGGCCCGGGCGCGTGCCCGCTCCCACCGTGCCGCCTGTTCGGCCAGCGGCGGCGCTGAGGGGAACGCCAGTCGGTGCAGCCGCAGCAGCCCCACGCCCGCCACCGCGGAGACGATCAGCATCGGAATCACCAGGCCACCTCCCGTCCCGTGGCCTGCGCCAGAGCGTCCGCTCCGGAGAGGAACCGGGGGTGGGGCTCAGGTTCGGCCAGACGCTGCAGCCGGACCAGCAGGCCCACGTAGACCGCGGCCAGCACCGCGAGGACCATCTGCCCGTACACCGTGCTGTAGGGCTCGACCCAGCCGCGCAGGAAGACAGCCTGCAGCCCGGCCAGCGCGAGCAAGCCCAGAGCGACCTGGTTGGACTGCCGGCGTACCCCGTTGCGCTCGGTGAGCACCCGCCGGCGCATCTCCAGCTCGGCCCTGGTGTTGGAGGCCAGCGTTGTGAGCACTCGCTTGAGGCTCCCAGCACGCTGCTCTGCGGTCAGCGAGAGGGCGATCACGACCTTGTCGGCGCCCCGGTCATCGACCTCGTCGGCGAAGTGGGCCAACGCGACCGGCAGCGGTGTACGCAGGTCCAGGGCGTTGACCAGGTTCCGCAACGGCCGGCGCAGCAGCGCCGGCGCACCGTCCAGGGTTGCCGGCAGCGCCTGCTCCAGCCCCGACTCGGCGGCAGCGGCATCGCGCAGCGACTCGGTCCAGTTCGCGATCGCCTCGATCTTGGCCACGCTGTGCTTCTCGATCGCACCCGAGCGCGCCAGTTTCGGCCACAAGATCACCACGGCGACCGCCATCAGCCCGGCCACCGGCCAACGGGTCAAGATCCCGACCACGACGCCGACGATCAGCGCGATCGTGAGCGACCGTGCGGCCTGCTGCGGGTCGGCCACCCTTTGCCGGGCCGCGGTCACCCGAGCAGGGAGCAGGTTCTTGCCACGGGCAGTGCGGATCACCCCGATGATGCCGAGGCAGACCGCCAGCACGCAGGCCACGAACAGAGTCATCAGATCTGCCACCCCTCATCGCCGTCAGTGCCGTTCGGCACGGCGAACCTGTTCAGGTCCGTTGTGCCGTCGGGGTCCCAGCCGACATCGAGAAGGGCCTCCTCGCGGATGATCGCCTTCCGAGTGAACTCGGTGCGGCCCGTGGCCTTGTTGAACTTCCACAGCTCGGTCGTCTTCACACCGTCCTCATCCCGTCCGGCAACTTCACGGATCGACTCGACGATGCGGCGCTGACGACCGTCCTCAGTGCGGATCCGGCGAAGGAACACGATGAAGTTCAGTGCGTTTGCGATCAGGCCGTTGGTGGCCTCGAACGGCAGCCGCTCCTGAGCCTGCAGAGCGTAGGTCTGGATCTTCCCGATGACGTCGCGCGAGGAGTTCGCGTGAATCGTGCTCAGCGATCCGTCGTTGCCCTGGGCCATGGCGTTGAGCATCGTGATCACCTCATCGCCCAGCACTTCGCCCACGATCACCCGCGAGGGGTTCATCCGCAGCGAGTTGCGCACCAGGTCGGCCAACCCGACCGCGCCTTCTCCTTCGACGTTCGCCAGCCGCTCCTCGAGCGGAACGACGTCAGGATGCCGGTCAGGGTCCTCATGCAGTCCGAGCTCGATTGAGCGCTCCACCGTGACCAGACGCTCGATCGGGTCGATCTCGGAGGCAAGCGCCCGGACAAGCGTGGTCTTCCCCGCGCTCACGGCTCCAGCGACCATGATGTTCTGACGCGACTTCACAAGCGCAGATAGGAACGCCGCGAGGTCGTGGTCAACGGTTCCCTCACTCAGCAGGTCCTTAGTGTGCAGCGACTCCGGAACGCCGGCGGCGCGCTCCCGCTCGGCCAGGCCGGGCACCGGAAGCAGGGTGGCCCTCTTGTGGCGGTGCTTCCGGATCGAGATCGACAGACCGTTCGCGCTCACCCCCTGGACCGCGTGGAGACGTGAGCCGTCGTGCAGCCTGAGGGTGACGTTGTAGTTGATCAGGTCGAAGGGACGGGTGGACAGGCCGTCGTGGGCGGAGATCGTCTTGACGATCTCCTCTAGCTCTTTGTCCGACGATGCGACCGGCGGCATCTGCGCCTTGGTGCCGTCGGCGTAGGTGACGAACACGTTCTGCCAGCTGTTGATCACGATGTCTTCGGCCTCGGGATCGTCCAGCAGCTGATCGAGGTTGCCCGCGCCGAACAGTTGCGCTTTGAGCGCAGCCTCCAGCCGGTCCCGGGCGTCATCCTCCAGCGGGGTACGCCCGTCCTCGACCAGGTCGGACTCGTACTCGGCCAGCACCGAGGCCAGTAGGGCTTCGGTGTGCTGCCTGGCGTCCTCGCCCTTGGGGGTCGGCTGTCCGTTGCGGCGGAACTCCTCCAACGCCTTCCCGCGCCGAGCACCCACGCGCGACTGGAGTCGCTTGACCAGCACCTGGTCGACCGGCGCGAGCTGCTTCAGGTGCATCCCGTTCACGTGCGCGCCACGGCCATTCGAGCTGGCTCCGTTGTTGCTAGTCATCACGTCTATCCCCCTGGCCGGCGTACTCGTCCACAGCTGCACCCTCATGCGCGTCGTACGGCCCGACACCAGCGGCCTGGTTGATCTGGTCGTTGAGGACGCCTGCAGACCTCAACAGCGGGGTACGCGCGTTCTTCTTGCCGCCGACCTGGCCGGCGTGCATCGCCTCGACCCCGGTCGGATCCAGCGCGATCCAGCCGATGCCGGCGATGACGCCGGCGGCGTCGCTCGGCGCCAGCATCCGACCGACGTGCTCGAGCACCGAGCCCGCGATCCGCTTCGGCGTCACTACCACCGGCACCACTATCGGCGGGGCGTTGCGGATGTTCGCCAGCACCGGAGCAAGCCGCTCCAGCCTGTCCTTGAGGTGCATCACCGCACCCACCTCCGGGCGGGTCACCATCACGACCACATCAGCGGCCGCCGCCACCGGAATGGTTGGCGAACTGGAGTGGATCCGCCCCAGATCGGCCACTACCCGCGATGCGGAGGCGCGCAGCGCCTCCGCCAACGGAGCCCAGTTCTTCACGCCTGCGGCCTGCTCGGCCGAGAAGTGTCCCGGCACGATCCGCGTCGATCCAGTGAATTCATGGGCCTTGCTGGCCACCAGACCGGGGGTCACCGACGTACGAGCCTCGGTCGCCAAGGTCAGCACTGTCGGAGTCGGCGGGAATGCCTCACCATGGCCACCGGGCGCGACACACCGCAGCGCCAGGTCACCGCCGTACGGGTCAGCCTCGACCACGATCGTCGGCTCCGGCGTCGAGACGCCCAGCGCCAACGACGTCGTCGTCGACCCCGGGGCGCCGCGGTCGCAGCACACAGCGATCAACATCAGCCCTGCCCCCCGGTGGACCCATCGTCCTGCGGAGCGGAGTCAGCCGGGTCACCCTCGGTGATCGGGGCCTGCAGCAGCGTCAACTGCCCCACCGCCCCGTACGCCGCCACCGTCTTCGCGTCGGTCTCCGAAATCAGGATCGTCACCACCACGGTGCCGTCCTGTGAGTTCTTCGAGGAATTCACCGTGGCGCCGGCCGAGATCACCACCGGGTCATCGAGCGCCTTCGGGTCACCCGCCTGGCCCTCCTGCGGCACCGCGATCGCGTCGACCACCGAACCAGGAGCCAAGGTGTCAGGCACCCGGCCGGCCGGGAGGTTCACCGCGATCAGGCGCTTGCCCTCCTGCGGCAGCAGGTCGCTGGTCAGCGCGTCCTCGGTCAGCACCTGACCCGGCAGCAGCGCCACCGTGGTGCGCTGCCCAAACACCGAATCCACATCGGAGACCGGGATCGCCCCGTCGATACCCGAAACGCTACGAGCGACCAACAGCGGATCATTTGAGGTGCGGACGTCGTCCTCAGTGATCGGGTGCCCGGCCGGGATCGGCTGGGCAACCACCAACACCTCCTCCACGCCACCCTTGTTGACGTAGAGCCAGCCACCCGCGATCACGGCCGCGATCACGACTAGGACACTGATCAGCATCTGGCCGTACTTGCGCGGCGCCTTCGACACTGCCTTCGACAGCGAGGCAGCACCAGGCAGGCCCCCCGGCAGCGGGGTCGAGCGACGGTCGCCGCTCGTTCGTCGGGTCTGCTGGGATTGCAGGCTGGTCACTGTGTCACCACCGTCTGTCGCTGAAGCACCGTGAGAGAAGTCGGCTCTCCCGCCAACGCGGTCACGTCGCCGAGGTCGCCGCTGTTCTGGCCGCCACAATTGCCCGTGCAGGTCCATCCGACCGTGTAGTTGATGGCCGCTGACACGCTCCAGGTGTCACCCTCGGGGTCCACCAGGGCTGCATACGTGAAGGAGCAGTTCGTCGGGGCGTTCTCGGGCATCCCCTTGACCCACTCGCGACCGGGACCGACACACGAAACCGTCTCGCCGTTGCCCATATCCCACGCGGTGTGGGAAGGGGTCGCGGTCAGCGTCACCGTGGCCCCGGCAACCGTCAGGCTCACCGACACGTCGTGCCACTGGCTCTCGGGGATCCACAACCAGTTCTTGTAGTTGATGTAGGTGTGGTAGTCCGCCCCTGGCGCCGTGTGCGCGTTGGCCAGCTCGAACGGTGCCTGCTCCACGAGCTGTTGGGCAACCTGCGCCGGGTTGATCACCGCCGCGCCGTTGGGAACGAACCACACGTTCTCGGGCACGGACACCGTCGGGTCGCACGACCAGATGGTGCCTTCGGCCGGGTCATGGCCTCCCCAAAGGGGGCTGTTCGCCTCGGGCTGCGGGTCCAGCGGGAACCCGTAGCAGTTGTGCGGTGGGCCGATCCAAACGAACCCGTACTCGTTCACGCACACCCCGTTTGGCGCGCCCGGACATGCAGGTCCGCTCGGCCCGTCGTCGCCCGTATCCCCCGGGTCGCCGGGATCGGAATTCCCCGGGTCCTCTGGGACGGTGTCGGAGAGGCAAATTCCCGTCTCGTCGACCGGGTCAGGAGGGCAGTCCGCCATTGCAGGGCTGCTGGTGCCGATGACCAGAACCACGACAAACGAGACCAACATTGCGGCTGCCGCCGCAGCACTCACTCCGCGGCGCATGACTTCTTGTCCTTCAGATCTGTCTCGTAATACATCCAGCCGTGCTGCTCGTCCGGCTTGGTCATCGTGATCACCAGCGGCGTCACGAGGTGCTTCGGCTTCTTGATCTTCTGCGGCTTCCCGTTTCGGGTGTAGCGCAGGGGTTCGTAGTCGGTGCATTCGACGATCACTACTTCGCCTGACTTGCCACCGTTGTTGAGCCGTACTGACTTCACGTAGGACCACAGAGCTTCGACGTCGGCCTCTCGTCGCAGGCCGCCCTTCTCGTAGGTCTCACCCAAAGTGACCATGTCGCGCTGCCACCAGAAGTCGTACTCCTGGAGGGTCGCCTTGGCTCCCGGGGTGAGCACGCCGTTCCGGTAGATCTCGGCCGAGAGCTGGCGCCACTCGTGCCAGCGGGCGAGGGCCTTCTTGCCCGCGGCCAGCTCTGCCTCGGTGAAGTTCGACTCCCAGTCAGTTGGCGGGCCGCCCGCGTCGCTGGTGGGGGTCGGCGACGAACTCACAGTGGGTGATTGCGTCGGGTCGGCCTTCGGCTCGTCGTTACCGCCGCAGCCGGCGAGGGTCCCCGTCAGGGCGAGAGTGGTTGCAGCAATGAGAGTGCGCTTCATGAGCGTCCTTCCTGAGCCCGAGTCGCCCGATGCACGGGCCTGGGGCACCAGTCTTGACGACATGGCCGACGGGTTGCCGACCGCGCCGTACTGCGCGTCGGGTTCAAGGTGACGTCCTTCCCTCTGGGTGGGGTTCTCTCTTCCCCCTTGGTGGGGTTCTCTAACAGCGAAGGCAACCGGCGTCAGAGCAGATCGGACACCGGCGGCGAACAATCTTCGGAACGCGCGATCGCGCGCCTCAGTTGAATGGGGTGTCGCAGCGTCAGACGCGGCAGCTGGTGCGGTGGTTGCCACCAGCGGCGGCTGGTCGTTGGAGCGGGTCGCAGCTCCACGCGGGTCCGCGAGCGGGGAGGCTGGCGCACCGAATCTCGCCGGTGGCGTCTGTGCCCCCGGCTGTCGTATCTGCTGACGCATCCCCAAGACCGCGCGTCCTTCCCGCCCCCGGCCCGAACCGGGGGCCTTCATTGTCCAAAACGCCGTCAAGCCCGACGCTCTGGACTGACCCGTGGTTCCCTCCAGCGGGTCGTGTTCTGCATTACCCTGAGCATGACACATGACGGGTGCTAAATACACGTCATAACGAAGAGTCCGGCGAGTTTCGCGTTCCGGCACAATGCAGCGCGTGCCACGTCTGTCGAAGCCGCCCACGATGCCCGAGGAGGTGCTGGCGATCATCGACGCGATTGGCAACAGTGCGCGCACCGAGATCCTGCGGCACCTCTCACTCCGGGCCATGAGCGCGCCGGAACTGGCCAATGCGATCGGCGTCGACCCCAGTCAGGTGCGTCGCCACCTATCTGCGCTCGAGGACCTGGGACTGGTCACCGCCGACCACCCGCGCGGCGACCGCCGTGCAAAGGGCCGGGTTGTCCTGTGGGAGACCGACCCCGCCCGCGCTGAGGAAGTCGGCAAGATCTGGATTGACTACGTCACCGGCCGACACTCCCCCGACACCACTCGGGAGCGGTAGGAGCTCGCGCGGTGGGAGAGATTCTCGGGGCAAGTGTCCGATCTGGTGTGACTCGTGTTGCTGTTGTTGACGTGAGGTGTTCTGGGACTACTCGCGCCACCCGGTTGGCGACGGCACCCGCGTCCCCGAAATTTCGCGAAATTTCCAACACGCCGTTGATCCGAGGTTGCCGGGCGAACCGGGCGAATCGCGGTTGGATTCTCTGCATGGGACGCAAGGCGAAGGGCGATCGGCACACGATCTTCACGAGCATGCCTACCGAAGCGGCGCAGATCGTGAAGGCAGAAGCCTCCAAGCTCGGCTGCTACATCGGCGACTACATCGGCTGGGTGGTCTGCGACCACTTCAACGTGACCGCAGAGGTGC
>CAZDAO010000161.1:0-6153 GCA_964503015.1 uncultured Nocardioides sp.
GATGGGCACCAAGAAGGGCCGCAAGGCCAAGGCCGACCTCAAGGTCGGCGTGTGCGGCGAGCACGGCGGCGACCCGCTGTCCGTGCACTTCTTCGACCGGGTCGGCCTCAACTACGTCTCGTGCTCACCCTTCCGCGTCCCGATCGCCCGGCTCGAGGCCGGACGATCGGTGCTCGGGAAGCGCGACTCAGAAGAGCGCTGAGGCGAGGTTGCGACGCGCCGCCAGCACGCGCGGGTCGTCGTTGCCGACCGCGGCGAACAGCCCGAGCAGGTGGTCGCGCGCCTTGTCGCGGTCCTTGTCGGCGGTCCGGGCGACGAGGTTCACCAGGCGGGTGAACGCGTCCTCGACGTGGCCGCCGAGCATGTCGAGGTCCGCGACGAGCGTCTGGGCGTCGACGTCGTCGGGGCTCTCCGCGGCAGCCGCGCGCGCCTGGTTGAGGTCGACGCCCTGGGTGCGCTGCATGACCTTTGCCATCGCCAGCCCGCCGGCGGCCTCCACATCGGCGGGGTTGGCGTCGACGAGCTTCTGGTACTCCGCCACTGCGGCGTCGACGTCACCGGCCGCGAGCGCGTCCTGGGCGGGTGCGTAGCGCGGGTCGACCGCGTCCTCGTCGCCCTCGACACCGGGAGCCGCGGCGCGCGGCTGGTGGCGGCCGGTGATGCCCTGGCTGGTGAGCTGCTGGCCGACCTGCGTCAGCGCGGTGCGCAGCTCATCGATCGGCAGCGGGTCCTGGAGGAGCGGCATCGGCCGGCCGTCGACGACGGCGACCACGAGCGGGATCGAGGGGATCTGCATCGCCTGGGCGATCTGGGGCGCGGCGTCGATGTCGACCAGGCCGAGCAGGTAGCGGCCCTCGTGCTCGCCCACCACGGTGGCGAGGTCGTCGGCCAGCTGGCCGCTCTCCGGCATCCGGGTGCGCGAGTAGAACACCAGCAGCACCGGCGCGGTCATCGACTGCTCGAGCAGTCCCTGGAAGTTCGTCTCGTCGACCACCACGCTGTACGACGACCCTCCGGCGCCTCCTGCGGTCGGCGTACCGGACTGCGGCGGGCGGGCGGGCTGTCCGAGCCCGGAGAGGTCGATGGCACCTGGACGGCTGAACGGCTGCTGCGTCATGGGGCAATCCTAGGGAGACCGGCCACGGGACGTCGCTCCGGTGGGTAGCCTCGACGACATGGGACCTCGGGGAGCCGCGCTGCTGACGCGGCACCGCCGCAACCTGGGCCTCCTCGCACGCTTCGGCATCGTGGGGGCCTCGGGCGTCGTGGTCAACATGGTCACCCTCATCGCCCTGCGCAGGCTCGGTCCGCACTTCGACGAGGCGGTCGTCGGCCTGGGCCCCTCCGACTTCAACCTCCGCTGGTACCACGTCTACTCCACGATCGCGTTCCTCGTCGCCAACCTGTCGAACTTCCAGCTCAACCGGACGTGGACCTTCCAGACGACGCGGCACACCCGCTGGTGGAAGGAGTACTGGCCGTTCCTGGTGGTCGGGCTGGGTGGCCAGGCCGTCGGGCTGGCGCTGCTGACCCTGCTGATGCACCCGCACTCACCGCTCAGCCTGCCCACCGACGTGTTCGACGACTCCAGCGGGCTCCGCAACCGGCTCTACTGGTCCCAGCTCATCGTGATCGCGCTGGTCACCCCGCTCTCGTTCGTCTTCAACAAGCTCTGGACCTTCGCCGCCGTGCGGACCGGCCGGCTCGCCCTCCTCGCCGCCCAGCACGAGGAGGAAGTGATGGCTGGGAAGGATGTGGTCTGACGGTGTCGAACTGTGCCCGAACTGAGCACAGGCTCACCTATCTCGGCCCGCCTACCACGTGGTAGAAAAGCCGGGGTTCGACGGGGAGGGGCGGCACGGCATGACATCGGGGTCCTACGACTTCACCGGCTACGAGGTCCTGGTGATCGGGGGCACGCGGGGCGAGGGGCACACCATCGCGTCCGCGTTCGCGCGGTCGGGTGCCAACGTCACCGTGACCGGCACCATGATGCTGCGCGCCCTCTACGACACCGATCTCTCGGCCTTCGACTACGAGTCGGTGAACCTCGCGCGCCAGGAGTCGATCGACAACCTGGTCGGGGTCATCGGTCACCTCGACGTGCTCGTCCTCGCAGCGTCGTGCAACCTGCCCTTCGGGCTGCCCGCCGACGAGCACGCGTTCATCGCCGAGGCTGCGCGTTCCGGGCTGCTCGGCCCCACCTTCCTCACCACCCGCATGCGCCTCAAGCTGAGCCAGAGCCCCGCGCCCGGCGGGGGCTGCGTCATCAACACCGGTGCCGTCGCGAAGTGGCTGGAGCTCTCCTCCACGCCCGAGGCGGCGCGCGCGCAGCTCGTCGAGTCGACCGCGCGGGCCGGCGAGCAGTGGGCGGGCCTGGGTGTGCGCGTCAACTCCGTGCTCCAGCACAAGCACGTGGTGCTCCCCCGTCAGTACGCCCCCGTGGCCGCGTCGAGCCATGGCAGCCGGCTGGCCGGCGACACCCTCGTGCGCACCCAGCGGATGAGCGACGCCGTCGCCGACGCCACCCTGTTCCTCGCCAGCAGCGCGGCCTCCCGCATCACGGGGCAGACGCTCCGCCTCAGCTGAGCGCCCGGCCGGCCGGGCAGGACCCTCAGCCCACCGGGGTCAGGTCGGGCTCCGGCTCGGGCGCTGCGTCTCGTTCGGCGAGCCGGGCCGCCAGCGCCGCGCCCTCGACGTCGAGGTTGGGCAGCACCCGGTCCAGCCACCGGGGCAGCCACCAGGCCCGGTCGCCCAGCATCGAGAGGACCGCCGGGGTGAACGTCATCCGCACGAGGAAGGCGTCGAGGAACACGCCCACCGCCAGCCCGAAGCCGATCGAGCGCGCCATCGTCATCTCCGCCCAGATGAAGCCGGAGAAGACCGCGACCATGATCAGCGCGGCGGCCGCGACCACGCGGGCACCGGAGGTGAACCCCTCGCGGACCGCCGTACGCGCGTCCCTGCCGTGGACGTAGGCCTCGTGCATGCCCGACACCAGGAACATCTGGTAGTCCATCGCGAGCCCGAACAGGATGCCGATCAGCAGCGTGGGCATGAAGCTGAACACCGCCGACGGGTCGTGCACGTCGAAGACGGCGCCGAGCCAGCCCCACTGGTAGACCGCGACGATGGCGCCGAAGCTCGCCGCCACGGAGAGCAGGAAGCCGGCGGTCGCCACGAGGGGCACCAGGATCGAGCGGAACACGATCGTCAGCAGGACGAGCGAGAGCCCGATGACCATGGTGAGGTAGAGCGGGAGGGCGTCGGCGAGGCGCTCCGAGACCTCGATGTTGGCCACCGTGGCTCCCGTCAGGCCGAGCTCGACGTCGTCACCGAGGAGCTGCTCCCCCGTGGGGTTCGCGTCGCCGATGACCTGGCCCAGGTCGAGCCAGGACCCCTCGCGCACGGCCTGGCCGTCGGCCAGGCGACGCAGGCCCTGGACCAGCTCCACCGTCGACTCCGCGGACGGGCCCTCTGCGGGCACGACCTGGAAGGCGACGGTACGACGGTCGTCGCTGGTGCCGATGGGCAGCACCGAGACCCGGTCGTCGACCGCGAGCACCGCGCGGGCGACCTTCGCCTGCTCGGCCACGAGGTCGTCCTCCGCCACCGGGGCGTCGTACTCGGCGGCGAGGAGCAGCGGACCGTTGCTGCCGGGGCCGAAGCTCTCGGCCACCCGCTCGTAGGCCTGGTAGGCGGTCGAGTCCTGCGGCTCCGAGGAGCCGTCGGGCAGCCCGAGCCGCATCGACAACGCGGGGAGCGCGAGCACGAGCATCACCAGGGCGACCAGCGCCGTCGCCGCGCGCGGACGACGGGTGACCACGCCGACCCAGTGCTGCGGCCAGCCGTCGTGGGTGCCGGAGGCGGGCCGCCGGCGCGAGCGACGCGGCACGGCGCGCCGGCCGACGAGCGAGAGCAGGGCGGGCGTGAGGGTGAGCGCGACGAGCACGGTGACGGCGACCGTGAAGGCGGCCAGCAGGCCCATCTGCAGCAGCGTCGGGATGCCGGAGACGGCGAGGGCGGCGAGGGCGATCACCACGGTGGTGCCGGCGACCACGACCGCGGAGCCCGCCGTGCCGGTCGCGAGCGCGATGCTGGCCCGGACCCGGTCGCGCGTCGGCTCGGTGCCGTCAGCGGTGAGCGCGGCGAGCTGGCGGCGGTGCCGGTTGACGATGAAGAGCGCGTAGTCGATGCCGACGGCGAGGCCGAGCATCATGCCGAGCACCGGGGCCATCTGCTGGAGGTCGATCCAGTGGGTGGTGGCGATGCCCGCGGTCAGGCTCACGCCGACGCCGACGAGCGCGATCGCCAGCGGGAGTCCGGCCAGGACGAGGGACCCCAGCATCACCAGCAGCACGACGCCTGCGACCGCGACGCCGATCACCTCGCCGATGCCGCCGACCTCGCGCGACATGGTGAGCTCCTGGCCGTAGTCGGCCTCGATGCCGGCGTCGGCCAGCTGCTGGCCCGTCTCGGGCACGGCCTCGAGCACGGCCGGGTCGAGCTCCTGGGTCTGGGTGTCGAACCGCACCTGCACGAGCGCGGTCGTGCCGTCGCGACTGACGAAGGAGACGCCCTCGCCGGCGGACCTCAGGTCACGACCCGCCTGGTAGGCGTCCCAGCCGGACGCCAGCTCCCCCTCCGCCTCGGCGAGCTGCGACCGCCCGTCGGCGAGCTGCTGCTCGAGCTCCGGCGTGGCCTTGCCGGGGTGGTCGGCGAGGTAGTTCTCGAGGCCGATGAGCTGGGCGCGGCCGGTGTCGTACTGCTTCTGACCGCGGGTGAGGCGGCGCTCCCCCTGCCGGAGCTCGTCGTCGGAGGCGTCGAGGCGACGCTGGAGCGCGAAGGGGTCCATCACCTCGGTGACGTGCGGGAGCTCCTCCCAGTCGGCCATCGTGTCCCGCAGGGCCGCCTTCTGGTCAGCGGTGAAGCCGTCGGCGCTGTGCACCACGACCGTGCCGTTGCCGCCGGCGACCTGCGGGATCTCCCGACCGAGCTCGTCGAGCACCCGGCCGAACTCGCTGTCGGGGATCTCGAACTCGTTGCTGAGCGGTCGCGAGAAGGCGGTCATGCCGCCGACGGCAGCGGCCATCACGAACAGCCACGCGAGCACGACGGCGATCGGGCGCCGGGCGGAGAACAGCCCGAGGCGGTGCAGCAGGGTCGCCACGTCAGTCCTCCGTCCCGGGCCGCACGGCGGCGGCCTCGTCGAAGCCGTTGAACAGGTGCTCCATGGCCCGGCGGATCCAGATCCTGTGGAGCTCCGCTGCCTCCGCCTCGTCGGACGAGGCCTCCACGGCGAGCCGGGTCACGGCGCACAGGGCACCGAACGACGCGGCGGCGAGGCTCGCGACGTAGATCGGGTCGGCGTCCTCGCCGAGCCGGCGCCGCAGGCCCTCCTCGAGCGCCTCGCGCTGGCGGTCCTCGAACTCGAGCAGGAAGCGCCGGGTCGCGGCCGAGCGCCCGGCGGCCCGCTCCAGCTCGCGCGCCTGGGCGAAGACGGGACCGTCGACCATGGCCTCGAGGACGACCAGCGCCGAGGTGCGCAGCGGCTCGCCGGCCGGACGGGCCACGATCGCGTCGATCGTCTCCACCGTCGCCGCCTCCAGCGAGGCGGTGAGGACGTCCTCGACCCGCGCGAAGTAGTTGAACAGGGTCCGGCGGGAGACGCCCGCGATGTCGGCGATCCGGTCCGCGGTCAGCGCCTCCAGCCCCTCCTCGGCGAGGACCTGGATGGCAGCGGCGGTGAGCGCGGCACGTGTCTCCAGCTTGCGGCGCTCGCGGGCACCCGTGGCAGTGACGGTCATACGTGCACAGTAGTGCAATCTTGCATGGCAGTGCAAGTCACGGGCTAGGCCGTCCGGGTGGTTCTCCGAATAGCGCGCGGATATCCCCGTGCCCGGCTCCCGGAGGTGGTTACGGTGCATCCACAAAAGCAACGACACCTCCACAGGACCCGACCGCCGCGCCGCCTCGGCTCCGCCGCGTCCCACCGCTCCGGAAGGACACTCCAGTGACGACTGCACGCATCGCCCCCACCTCGCGCAGGTCGGCCTCCTGGTCGGGTCGGGCCTCGCACCTCCGGCGTGAGCAGGTCAAGGCCATGGGTCCGGTGCCGGTCGTCGACGGGGCCACCGGCCCGGTCGACTCCTC
>CAZDAO010000161.1:6253-7953 GCA_964503015.1 uncultured Nocardioides sp.
CTCACCTCGGGGCCGACCCAGACGGTGATCGCCCCGGTCCCCACCGGGCAGATGCGCCACCTGCTCTCCGTCACCGCCGACGGCGTCAGCATGCCGATCCTGCAGGCGTGGACGACGTACGCCGCTGCGGAGCTGGGCGAGCTCCTGGCCGCTCAGCCCTGAGCGAGCAGCTCGTCGGCGGCCGCGTAGGGGTCCACGTCGCCTGACACCACGCGGCCCGCGAGCCGGTCGAGGTCGGCGTCGCCGCCCGCTCTCCCCCAGCGCTCACGGAGGGCGGCGAGCGCGATCGCCTCGACCTCGCGTCGCGCCCGTGCCGTACGACGTCGCACCAGCTCGCCGGACTCCTCGAGCCAGGCGGCATGGCGGTCGACCTCCGCCAGCAGCTCGTCGATGCCCTGCCCGGTGCTCGCCACCGTCTGGACCACGGGTGGTCGCCACGCGCCGTCGCGACGCTCGGCCATGGTCAGCATCGTCCGCAGCTCGCGACGCGTGCGGTCCGCGCCCTCGCGGTCGGCCTTGTTGACGGCGTAGACGTCGCCGATCTCGAGGATGCCCGCCTTCGCCGCCTGGATGCCGTCACCCATCCCCGGCGCGAGCAGCACCAGCGTGGTGTCGGCCAGCCCGGCCACCTCGACCTCGCTCTGACCCACCCCGACGGTCTCGACGATCACGACGTCGCACCCCGCGGCGTCCAGCACGCGCACGGCCTGGGGCGTCGACCAGGCGAGCCCGCCGAGATGCCCCCGCGCACCCATCGAGCGGATGTAGACGTCCTGGTCGAGCGCGTGGTCCGACATCCGCACGCGGTCACCGAGGAGAGCGCCGCCGGAGAACGGCGAGGACGGGTCGATCGCCAGCACGCCCACCCGCTTGCCGCGGCGGCGCATCGCCGCGACCAAGGCGTTGGTGGACGTGGACTTCCCGACACCCGGCGCTCCCGTGATGCCGAGGACGTGGGCCCGTCCCACGTGCTCCCGCAGCGCCGACATCACCTCACGCAGGTGCGGGGACGCATCCTCCACGAGCGTGATCAGACGCGCGACCGCAGCCGGCTCGCCCCGGCGCGCGCGGGCGACCAGGTCGGGGACCGCGAGGGCGCCCCGCCGGGTCACGCGCGCCACCGAGGCACTCAGGCGGGGACGCGGATGATGAGGGCGTCGCCCTGGCCGCCACCGCCGCACAGCGCGGCCGCGCCCACGCCGCCGCCACGACGCTTGAGCTCCAGGGCGAGCGTGAGGACGATGCGGGCGCCGGACATGCCGACCGGGTGCCCGAGCGCGATGGCGCCGCCGTTGACGTTCACCTTGTCCTCGCTGACGCTGAGCTGGCGGGCCGACTCGATGCCGACGGCCGCGAAGGCCTCGTTGAGCTCGAAGAGGTCGATCTCGGAGACCGCGATGCCCTCCTTCTCGGCCGCCTGGGCGATCGCGTTGGCCGGCTGGAGCTGGAGCGAGGAGTCGGGACCGGCGACCTGGCCGGAAGCGCCGACCTCGGCGATCCAGGTGAGCCCGAGCTCCTCGGCCTTGGCCTTGCTCATCACGACCACCGCGCAGGCACCGTCGGAGATCTGCGAGGCCGAGCCGGCGGTGATGCTGCCGTCCTTGGTCACCGGGCGCAGGCCGGCGAGCGTCTCGACAGTGGTGTCACCGCGCACGCCCTCGTCCTCGGCGACGGTGATGTCGCCCTTGCGGGTGGAGATG
>CAZDAO010000162.1:0-7935 GCA_964503015.1 uncultured Nocardioides sp.
ACGGTCACCGGCGTCCGACTCATCGACCCACCTCTTGCTCGAGCACCACGTGGCCCCCAGCCGCCCCATGCGGCACCACACCCGGGCGAGAGTACGCCCGCGGAGGTCGTCCACGCTATGCCGAGGGGGTCACGAGCACAGCCGAACGGGCAAGATCGGGCACCGCGGCGGTGAGGACGGCGCGCACCGACGGGGAAAGGTCACGGCCCGGTGACGAAGCCCACGCCAAAGCCGTCGCGGCCCGCCTCGGTGCACTACGCTCCCGCCCATGTCCTCTCGCACCCTCCCGCGCCAGGCGCGCGGCATCGTCCGGAGCTCCATCGCCCTCGTCTCTACGCTCGCCCTCGCCACGGTCCTCACCGCCTGCGGCTCGGACGACGGTGGCGACAGCGGCAGCGACGACAGCGGCTCGTCCGCCGACTCCGGCCTCACGACCATCTCCTCCGGGACGCTGACCGTCTGCTCCGACGTCCCCTACCCGCCGTTCGAGGACTTCGACGAGAGCTCGGAGTCGGGCTTCAAGGGCTTCGACATCGACGTCGTGCAGGGCATCGCCGACGGCCTCGACCTCGAGCTCGCGGTCAAGGACTCCTCCTTCGACGCCCTCCAGAGCGGCCAGGCCCTCAACGCCAACCAGTGCGACCTCGCCGCCAGCGCGATGACCATCACCGACGAGCGCAAGGCCGCCCTCGACTTCTCCGACGGCTACTACGACTCCGAGCAGTCGCTGCTGGTGACCGAGGGCTCCGACATCGCCTCGATCGACGACCTCGACGGCGCCAAGGTCGGCGTCCAGCAGGGCACCACCGGCAAGGCCTACGCCGAGGAGAACGCCTCGGGTGCCGACATCGTCTCCTTCCCGAGCGACGCCGAGATGTTCCAGGCCATCAAGGCCGGCCAGGTCGACGCGCTGCTGCAGGACCTCCCGGTCAACCTCGACCACCAGAACGCCGGCGGCTTCGAGGTCGTCGAGACCTACTCCACCGACGAGCAGTACGGCCTGGCGATGAAGAAGGGCAACACCGCCCTCGTCGACGCCGTCAACGAGCAGCTCACCGAGATGCGCGACAGCGGCGCGTACGACGACATCTACAACACCTACTTCTCCACCGAGTGAGCGCAGTCCACACTCGATGGCCATGAAGCGCACCACGAAGCGCCGCGTCGTCCAGGGGGTCCTGTACGCAGTCCTCCTGGGCGTCGCGGTCGCTCTCGCCCTCGTCGCCGACTGGACGGCGATCAAGGCGAACTTCTTCAAGTCCGACGGCTTCGTGCCGCCGGGCACCTGGGGCGACCTGATCACGGTCGGCGTCAAGAACACGCTGATCTACACGACCATCGCCTTCGGCGGTGGCCTGCTGCTGGCACTCGTGCTGGCCCTCATGAAGCTCTCGCCCGTCGGCCCCTACCGCTGGCTGGCGACGATCTACATCGAGTTCTTCCGGGGCCTCCCGGCCCTGCTGGTCATGCTCTTCATGGCCTTCGGCATCACCATCGCGTTCCAGTGGACGCCACCCGGCGGCTCGGTGGGCGCCGGCATCGTGGCGCTCATCCTGGTCGGGTCGGCCTACATGGCCGAGACGCTCCGGGCAGGCATCCAGGCGGTGCCCAAGGGACAGACCGAGGCCGCGCGCTCGCTCGGCATGAGCGGGGCCCGCACGACGGCCACCGTGATCCTGCCGCAGGCCTTCCGGATCGTGATCCCTCCGCTGACCAACGAGTTCGTGCTCCTCATCAAGGACACCTCGCTGCTGTTCGTCATCGGCTTCGCCGCCGAGCAGCGCGAGCTGACCACGCTGGCGCGCGACTTCCTCGCCAGCGGGCCGACCGCCGGCACGTCGACCAGCCTCGTCCAGGCAGCGATCCTCTACCTCGTCATCACGCTCCCCCTCACCCAGCTCGTCGGCTGGCTGGAGAAGCGGCAAAGGAGGTCCCGATGACCACCGCACCCGGGTCCACGCGCAACGGCGTGGCAGCCATCGAGGTCCGTGGCCTGCACAAGTCCTTCGGGTCCAACGAGGTCCTCAAGGGCATCGACTTCCACGTCGACAACGGCGAGGTCGTCTGCGTCATCGGGCCCTCGGGCTCGGGCAAGTCGACGCTGCTGCGCTGCGTCAACCGGCTCGAGGAGGCCGACTCCGGGCAGATCCTCGTCGAGGGGGTCGACATCATCGACCCCGAGACCGACCTCGACGCCGTGCGCTCGCGCATCGGCATGGTCTTCCAGCAGTTCAACCTCTTCCCGCACATGAACGTCCTGCGCAACCTCACCGTCGCGCAGGAGAAGGTCAGGAAGAGGTCGAAGAAGGAGGCCATCGAGATCGCCCGCGCCAACCTGGAGAAGGTCGGCCTGGGGGGTCGCGAGAACGTCTACCCCGCGCACCTGTCCGGCGGCCAGCAGCAGCGCGTCGCCATCGCCCGCGCACTGTCGATGAACCCCGACATGATGCTCTTCGACGAGCCCACCTCGGCGCTCGACCCGGAGCTGGTCGGCGACGTGCTCGAGGTGATGAAGACCCTGGCCTCCGAGGGCATGACGATGATGGTCGTGACCCACGAGATGGGCTTCGCCCGCGAGGTGGGCGACAAGCTCGTCTTCATGGACGGTGGCGTGATCGTCGAGGAGGGCGACCCCACCGAGGTCCTCGCCAACCCGCGGCACGAGCGCACCCAGGCGTTCCTGTCGAAGGTGCTGTGACGCCCACCCGTCCACTGACACACCCACGACGAAGGGCCCAGCCGGATCGGCTGGGCCCTTCGTCGTACGTGGTGACTGACGTCAGATGTCGCCGCCGAGGTAGGCGGCCTTGACCGAGTCGTCACCGGCGAGCTCTCGGCCCTTGCCCGAGCGGACGATCTCGCCCGTCTCGAGGATGTGGGCGTCGTCCGCGGCCTTGAGCGCCTGGGCGGCGTTCTGCTCCACCAGCAGCACCGTGGTGCCCTGCTCGTTGATCTCCTTGATGATCGAGAAGATCTGCGCGATCAGCTTGGGCGCGAGCCCCATCGACGGCTCGTCGAGCAGGATCAACCGCGGGCGCGCCATGAGGGCGCGACCGATGGCGAGCATCTGCTGCTCACCACCCGACATCGTGCCGGCCGACTGGTTGATGCGCTCCTCGAGCCGCGGGAACAGGGCCAGGACGCGGTCCATGTCCTCCTGGTAGCCCTTGCTCTTGCGGTCGTTGCGGGTGAAGGCCCCCATCTCGAGGTTCTCCCGCACGCTCATCCCGACGAAGCAGCGCCGCCCCTCGGGCGACTGGCTGATCCCGAGCCTGACCCGGTCGTACGGCGCCGAGTTGGTGATGTCCTTGCCGTCGAACTTCACCGACCCGGCCCGCACCTTGCGGATGCCCGACAAGGTCTTCAACGTCGTCGTCTTGCCGGCGCCGTTGGCGCCGATCAGGGTCGTGACGCTGCCCTCCGGTACGCCGAAGGTGATGTCACGGATGGCCTCGATGTGGCCGTAGTTGACGCACAAGCCCTCGACCTCAAGAAGCATCTTCTTCCTCCACTCCGAGGTAGGCGGCGATCACCGCGGGGTTGTCACGGATCTCCGACGGCGCGCCCTCGGCGATCTTCTTGCCGAACTCGAGCACCACGATCCGGTCGGTGACGCCCATGACCAGGCGCATGTCGTGCTCGATGAGCAGGACGGTGAAGCCCTGGTCGCGGACCTTGCGGATGAGGTCCATCAGGACCTGCTTCTCCTGCGGGTTGAACCCGGCCGCCGGCTCGTCGAGGCAGATCAGCTTGGGCTGGGTCGCCATGGCGCGGGCGATCTCGAGGCGGCGCTGGTCGCCGTACGACAGGTTCGCGGCCAGCTCGTCGGCCTTCCTGGCCAGGCCCATGAAGCGCAGCAGCTCCATCGCCCGGTCGTGGCCCTCGGCCTCCTCGCGCCGATGCTTGGGCAGCCGGAAGAGGGCGCTGAACATGCCCGTGGTGTGCTGCGCGTCGGCGCCGACCAGCACGTTCTCCAGGGCCGTCATGGTCGGGAAGAGCCGGATGTTCTGGAACGTCCGAGCGATCCCGGCCTGGGTGATCTGGAACCGCTTCTTGCCGGCGAGCGACTCGCCCTGGAAGCTGATCACGCCGGACGTCGGCTTGTAGACGCCGGTGATGGCGTTGAAGCACGTCGTCTTGCCGGCGCCGTTGGGACCGATCAGGCCGAGGATCTCGCCCTCGTTGATGTGGAAGCTGACGTCGTCGAGGGCCGTCAGGCCACCGAACTTCAACGTCAGGTGGTCGATGTCGAGGATGCGGGTCTCAGGCATGGGCCTTCTCCTCTCCTTCGGAGCCCTCTTCGAGCTCGTCGAGCTCGTGCTCGAGCTGCTTGGCGCGGACAGTGCGACGTGGCGGGAACAGGCCCTCCGGGCGCAGGATGGCGAGGAGCACCAGGGCCAGGCCGAACACCAGGACCCGGAAGTCGTCGAACTCGCGGAAGCGTTGCGGCAGGTAGGCCACGAGGAAGGCGCCGACCAGCACGCCCCAGCGGTTGCCCTGGCCGCCCACCACGACGGCAGCGAGGAACAGGATCGAGAACATCAGCAGGAACGAGTCGGGGTTGATGAAGTTCTGGCGACTCGCGTAGAGCGAGCCGGCGAGACCACCGATGAAGGCGCCGGTGGCGAAGGCCAGCAGCTTGAACCGGAAGGTCGGCACGCCCATCAGCTCGGCGGCGTCCTCGTCCTCGCGGGTGGCCTCCCAGGCCCGACCGACGCGGCTGTTCTTGATGAGGATGTCCGCGAACAGCATGATGATGACGACCGTGAGGCCCATCCAGTAGTACGGGATCTGGTCGAGCACACCGAACACCAGGAACTTGGTGGTGTCCTGGGTGTCGAGCAGCACGGTGCCGTTGCCCCAGAACAGGTGCGGGATCTCGAAGAGCCCCTCCTCGCCGCCGAGACTCGGCGGCCGGGCGATGTTGCTGATGCCCTTGCGCTCGCCGAGCCACTCGGTGTTGACGGCGACCAGACGGATGATCTCGCCGAACCCGAGCGTCACGATCGCAAGGTAGTCGCCGCGCACGCGCAGCGTGGGCGCCCCCAGCAGGACGCCGGAGACGAGGCTGGCCAGCACCGCAACAGGGATCGCGAGCAGCAGCGGCCAGTTGGCGTGGAACGACGTCAGGATGGCAGCGGTGTAGGCACCGACGGCGTAGAAGCCGACGTAGCCGAGGTCGAGCAGTCCGGCGTAGCCAACCACGATGTTGAGCCCCAGCGCGACGAGCATGTACATGGTGACGATGAAGAGCACACCGCCGAAGTCGACACCGGGGGTGGTGATGAACGGGAGCTCCAGCAGCGGGAGCGCGTAGGCGAACAGGGCGAGGAGCACCCACAGCACGATCTTCACCGGCTTGGGCATCCGCGACAGGGAGTCCTTGATCTTGCTCATGCGCGCGCCTTTCCGAGCGACTCACCCAACAGGCCCGTGGGCCGGAAGAGGAGGATGACCACCAGCAGGACGAAGGCGACGACGTGACGCCACTCGGTGCCGAGCAAGGCGGAGCCCCAGATCTCGGCGACGCCGAGCACCAGGCCGCCGAGCAGCGCACCGCGCAGGTTGCCGATGCCGCCGAGCACCGCGGCGGTGAACGCCTTGACACCCAGCAGGAAGCCGACGTCGAACTTCGTGGTCTCGATCTTCAGCATGTAGAGGAACGCCGCCACACCGGCCATCAGGCCACCGATGAGGAAAGTCATCTGGATGGTGCGGGTCGGGTTGACGCCCATCATCGACGCGGTCTCGGGGTCCTGGGCCGTGGCCCGGATCCCCTTGCCCAGCTTGGAGCGACGGACGAACTGGTCGAGCGCCACCATCATGGCGACCGCCGAGACGATGACCAGCACGTCGATGCTGGAGATGCTCACGCCGGCGACGTCCCAGCGCGGCGCGTCGATCACGTCGGCGATGCTGTTGTTGATGCGGGCCTTGCCGACATACTCGGCCAGGTCGTCGTCGAGGCCGAACCACTCGGCGACGCGGTCGCGGAGCCCCATCAGCTCGGCCAGCACGAAGCTCGCGCCGATCGCCGAGATGAGCGCGATGAGCCGCGGCGCGTTCTTCTTGATGAGCGGGCGGTACGCCACGCGCTCCAGGACGAGCGCCACCACGGCTGACATCAGCATCGCCGCCACGAGTGACGCGAGGAGGATCAGCACCAGCCGAGAGCCGCTCGCGTCGGCGCCGCCCAGCGCCATCACGGTCCACAGCATCGCGAAGGTGCCGTACATGAACACCTCGGAGTGGGCGAAGTTGATGAGCTGCAGCACGCCGTAGACCATCGTGTAGCCGAGGGCGATCAGCGCGTAGATGGCGCCGAACGCCAGCCCGGACACGGTCAGTCCGGGCAAGTTGTTGAAGAAGAACTCGAAGTTCACGCAAGGCCTCCTGGCCGGTGGATCACCACGTCGGGTCGCACGTCTGGTGGCGGACATCGGCGCGGCCGGGGACGTCGTCCCCGGCCGCGCCAGTTGTCATGCTGTGACGACTCAGCCGTCGGTCAGCCGATCTCGCCCTCGGGGACGATCTCGCCGCCCTCGACCTTGTAGGCGTAGACCTTGACCTCGGACGGCTCGCCGCTCTCGTCGAAGGAGAGCTGCTTGGTGATGCCGGCCTCGTCGTAGCCGTTGACGAACTCCAGCATGCCCTCGCGGTCGCTGACGCCGTCGGCGATGCCGTCCAGGAAGATGCTGGCGGCGTCGTAGGCCTCGGCGGCATAGGTGCCGGCGGCCTCACCGAACTCGTCCTCGTAGGCACCGGCGAACTCGGCCACGGCTGGGTCGGTGTCGGGGATGCAGGGGCAGGTGATGATGCTGCCCTCCGCCGCCTCACCGGCGTCGAGGAACGCCGGGTCCTTCACGCCGTCGGCCACGACGAAGGTGCCGTCGAAGCCGCCGTCGCGGAGCTGGCCGATGAGGATGGTCGCCTCGGCGTAGTAGCCACCGAAGAAGACCGCGTCGGCGTTGGAGTCGACGACCTTGGAGACCGTCGCCGCGAAGTCGGTGTCACCGACCTGGATCGTGTCGGTGCCGGCGACGGCGGAGCCGCCCAGGTCCTCCTCGACGATGCCGGCCAGGCCGGCGCCGTACTCGGAGGCGTCGTCGATGACGAAGGTGCTCTTGGCCTTCAGCGTGTCCTTGATGTAGGTCGCGGCGGCCGGGCCCTGGGTGGCGTCGTTGCCGAGCGCGCGGTGGAAGGTGTCCCACCCGTTCTCGGACAGCGCCGGGTTGGTGGCCGAGGGGCTCACCGTCGGCACGCCGGCCTCGGCGAAGATCGGGCCGGCCGCGGCGGACTCACCGGAGAACGCGGGGCCGACGACACCGACGATGCTCTCGTCGCCGGCGACCTCGGTCGCGAGCGACGGGGCCTCGTCGGGCGAGCCCTGCGAGTCGTAGTTGACCAGCTCGACCTCGCAGTCGGCGTCGGCGTTGTACTGGTCGACGGCGAGCTGGGCACCCTGGATGATCGGCTTGCCGAGGCCGGCCGCGGGGCCGGTCTCGGGACCGAAGAAGGCGAGCTTGAGGTCGCACGCGGCCTCGCTGCCGCCACCACCGCTGCCGCCGTCGTCGCCACCGTCCTCGGTGGTGCCACACGCGGACAGCACCAAACCGGCGACCGCCGCGACCGCGACGGCCTGCCAGGACCTGGTTGAGCGGATCATGGATCCCTCCATAGCTTTCAGTGGGCTGTCCACCTCGGCAGCCTCGTGGCGGGAACCTAACATCACAGATGTGGCCCAGAACACGATTGCGCGGCGCGAGATCCATGCCGTTGTCGTTTCGTGACCTAGTGGTCTGCACCGGAAACGTGACCGCAACACGACGTGACATCGACGTATTCGACGGCGATCGCACTCGTCGCCCGCCGGATCTGCTGCAGAGGGGGCCGTACGCGGGTCAGGACGTGGCGCCGGGGCCGAGGAGCTCGGCG
>CAZDAO010000163.1:0-7913 GCA_964503015.1 uncultured Nocardioides sp.
TCATGAAGCCCAACTTCGGCTTCGCCGACGAGCTCCGCCTCGTCTTCCGCGAGGCGGGCGCGGTGTGGGGCGCGATGGCGCTGTTCCGCGGGCCCGACGACGTGCCCTTCGGCACGGCCGAGATCGAGTTCATGGCCTCGCTCACCGAGGTGTTCGCGCGCGGCGTGCGGACCGGGATGCTCTGCCGGCTCTCCTCGACCGAGGTCGTCCCCGTGGCCGGTGGGCCGGCCGTGCTGATCGTGGGCGCCGACGACACGGTGCGCCAGATGAGTCTCGGCGCCGAGGCCCGGCTGGCGGAGCTGGGGTCCGGTGACGTGTGCGGCGACCCGGCCGGGATGGTGTCCGCGCTCGTCGGCGCCGCCCGGCGGCTCGCCCGCGGCGAGACCACGGTCCAGCCGCGCTCGCGGATCCGCACCGCCGGGGGCACCTGGCTGGTGCTGCACGCCGCCCCGCTGTCGGGTGCCGGCGGTGACGTGGTCGTCACCGTCGAGGAGGCCCGGCCGCCGGAGATCGTGCCGCTGGTCGTCGCCGCCTTCGACCTGACCCCGCGCGAGCGCGACGTGACCCAGCTGGTGCTGCAGGGACTCGACACCAAGGAGATCGCGGCGAGCCTGCACGTGTCGCCGTGGACCGTGCAGGACCACCTCAAGACGGTCTTCCTCAAGGCCGACGTGCGCAGCCGGCGCGAGCTGATCTCGCGGGTCTACTTCGAGCAGTACGTCCCGCGGATGGGTGGCGAGCTCAGCCCGTCGGGGTGGTTCGCGCCGCCCGTGCCAGCCGTGCCCGAGCCGCGGGCCGAGGTCACTTCTTCTCGTTGAGCGTGATGCTGATCGAGTTGATGCAGTAGCGGTCGCCGGTGGGCGTGCCGAACCCGTCGGGGAAGACGTGGCCGAGGTGCGAGCCGCAGGTCGCGCAGCGGACCTCCACACGCTTCATGCCGTGTGAGTTGTCCTCGATGTACTCCACCGTGTCGGTCATCGGCTGGTAGAAGCTCGGCCAGCCGCAGCCGGAGTGGAACTTGGTGTCGCTGGTGAACAGCTCGGACCCGCAGGCCTTGCACGAGTAGGTGCCCTCGGTCTCGGTGTCGGTGTACTCGCCGGTGAAGGCGCGCTCCGTGCCGGCCTGCCGGAGCACGGCGTACTCCTCGGGGGTGAGCTGCTCGCGCCACTCCTCGTCGGTCTTCTGCACGTCATAGGCCATGTGCCGAGCCTAGCCGGGGGTGACGAAGGAACCCACGGCGTGGTGAGGCAGGTTGAGCAAGCCCGCGGCTGAGCTCGCGAAGCCGCGTCAGGCGCGTCGAAACCAGCAGTTGCGGTACGGAGGCGCTCCAGCCGGACCGGACGCTAGGTTGGGGCAATGGCGAAGGCGTCGGAGGCGTACGTCCGGGCGGGGGAGCGCGAGGTCAGGATCTCGTCCCCCGAGCGGGTCATCTACGAGGCGACGGACACGACGCCCGAGGTGACCAAGCTGATGGTGGCGGAGTACTTCGCCAGTGTCGAGGACGGGCTCATGCGCGCCCTGCGCGACCGGCCCACCGCGCTCGAGCGGTGGACCTCGGGCGTCCGTCCCGGAATGAAGCTGGCGACGGGGCCGCAGGACCGCAACGCCGACGCGTTCTACCAGAAGCGCGTGCCGAAGGGTGCTCCCGACTACCTCGAGACCGCCACCATCACCTTCCCGTCGGGTCGCACCGCCGACGAGATCTGCCCGACCGAGATCGCCGTACCCGTCTGGTGCGCGCACATGGGAACGCTGACCTTCCACCCGTGGCCGGTGCGGCGCAGCGACGTGGACCACCCCGACGAGCTGCGGATCGACCTCGACCCCCAGCCCGGCACGACCTTCGCGGACGCCGTCCGGGTCGCGGGGGTGGCGCGCGAGCTGCTCGACGAGATGGGGCTGATCCCGTTCGTGAAGACGTCGGGCAACCGCGGCGTGCACATCTACGTCCGGATCCGTCCCGAGTGGGACTTCGCGGCCGTGCGGCACGCGGCCATCGCCATCGCGCGCGAGCTGGAGAAGCGCGACGACGGCGTCACCACCGCGTGGTGGAAGGAGGAGCGCGGGGAGCGGATCTTCGTCGACTTCAACCAGAACACGCGCGACCGCACCATCGCCTCGGCGTACTCCCTGCGCCCGATCGCCGGTGCGCCGGTGTCGACCCCGGTGACGTGGGAGGAGCTGGCGACCCTCGACTCGCCCGCGGCCTTCAACCTGTTCACCGTGCCCGAGCGCCTGGCCGCGGACGGCGACCCGTGGGCGGCGATCGACGACGTGCACTGCAGCCTCGAGGTGCCGCTCGCCCTGTGGGACGAGCACCCGGTGGAGCTCAACTTCCCGCCCGACCACCCGAAGATGCCGGGCGAGCCGCCCCGGGTCCAGCCGTCGAAGAAGGTCGAGTCCCACTGGGACGCCGAGGGCAACCGCATCGCCGACTGATCGGCGTACGGCGGCGCCCCGCCGGTGTTTCATCACGGTATGCAGGTGAATGGGCACTTCCCACGGTCAATTGACGCCGGGAAGTGCGGTTTCATCGACATACCTTGGTGAACCGTCATCGACGTGAGGGCTACTTCTCCCAGGGGGCGGGGATCGGGAAGTAGGCCTCGAGGAACTCGTGGAGCAGCGCGTCGGCACGCTCCTCGTCGAAGGCGGCGAGCATGTTGTCGGCGATGCAGAAGAAGTCGCGGGTGCGGTGGCTCATCTGCTTGAGCTGGACGGGCAGCTGCTGGTGGCCGAGGTCGACGTAGCCATGGTGGGCGGTGGCGCGGAAGGCCTGGCCGGTGATGAGGCCGTAGTTCTGGGCGAAGGACGACAGCATCGACACGTCGCTCGCCGAGCGGAACGGCGCCAGCGTGGTGGCCTCGACCTCGGCGGGGAAGCGGGCCGCGATCTCCTCCAGCGTCGTACGCCGCTGCGGGTGCGGGCTGTGCATCATCGTCTGGGTGAGGTTCACGCCGAACGCCTCGGCCAGGATCCGGCGGTTGTTGAGGGCGGCGGTGAGGTACGGGCGGTCGTCGGTGCCGGGCAGCCCGACCGCGCGATGGTCGGCGACGAAGGCGGCGTAGTGGCCGCCGGGTGAGAAGAAGTGCTCGGGTCTCCGGGGCCGGCCCAGGAACACGTCGTCGTTGACGTAGACGAAGTGGTCGGCGAGGCCGGGCACGGCGTGGAGGCGGGTCTCGATGGCGTGCGAGCTGAAGGTCGGCAGCGCCGCCTCGGGGAGGATCTCGCTGTGGTCGACGACCCGGACCCGGTCGTGCGAGGTGTCCAGCCAGGACGGCACCTGGCCGGCGGTGACGAGGTGGATCCGGCGCACCCACGGCGCGAAGAGGTGCAGGCTGCGCATCGAGTAGCGCAGCTCGTCGCGGCTGCGGTAGCGCTGGGCGCCGCCCGCGCGGGCGCTGGGCGTGCCGCCGAGTTGCACGATGCGCTCGTCGCGCGCGGCCAGCCAGGCCTCGTCGTCCCCGTCGACCCACGTGTAGACGACGTCGATGTCGAAGCGGCAGTCGTCGACCGTCGGCAGCGCCATCGTCTCGAGGGTCGGCACCGGCACGCCCTCGACCTCGATCGTGGTCCGCGGGGTGCCGGCCGGGACGCGGTCGCCGAAGCGGTTCAGGCTCGGCGCGAACAGGTCGCCCTCGGGCGACTCCTCCCAGAACTGCACGCCCACCTCGACGCCCTCGCCGAGCACACCGTCGTGGCCGCCGCGCATCGGCCAGGGCTCGAGGAACAGCGTCGCGGTGCGGTTGCGGGCGAGCTCGGACGTCATCGCCGGGACGGTCCCGCGCCGCTCGGGCCAGCCGCGCTCGGCCGGCTCGCGCACCGACAGCCAGTCCGGCACGCGGCCGGCGGCGAGCGCCGCGAGGAAGTCCGCGCGCCGCGAGGACGGGACGACGACGAACGGGTGCGGGTCGAGGCCGCGCGCGGGCACCACGAACCAGCCGTCCCCGGTCGCCGCGGCAGCGGAGGTGAGCGCCCGCAGGGCCGTCGTACGCGCCTCGGCGGGAGTGACGCCACGCGCACCGGTGGTCTCGGGCAGGTCGCCGATCGGTCCGGGCCGCCGGCCGTGGAGGACGCGCCGGGGCGCGAGCGGGTCGGCCCGCCGGGCCATGGCACCGCGGAAGACGTCGACCCACTGGCGGGCCAGCGTCGGGCCGTCCCAGCGCGCCGACCGCTCCAGCGCAGCGGCGCCGAGACGGGTGCGGAGGTCGTCGTCGGTGGCGACGCGCAACATGGCGGCGGCCAACGCCGCCTTCGACGCCGGCGGCACGAGCAGGCCGTCGACGTCGTGGGTGATGATCTCGCGCGGCCCGGAGGGGCAGTCGTACGACACCGGCGGGACGCCGGCCGACATCGCCTCCTGCAGCACGAGCGGGTAGCCCTCGGCCCGCGAGGCGAGCACGGCGACGCTGGCGCGGGACCACTCGGCGGTCATGTCGTCGGTGGTGCCGGGCAGCTCGACGCGGCCCTCGAGACCGAGCTTGCGGACCTGCGCGGCGAGGTTGTCGGCACGGGGCCCGTCGCCCCAGATCCGCAGCGTCCAGCCCGGGATCTCCTCGTGGATGCGCCAGAACGCGTCGACGAGGTGCTCGAACTGCTTCTCCGGCGCCAGCCGCCCGGCGGTGACGAAGGTCCGCTGGTCGAGCGCGGACCGCGGCTGCGGCTCGGCCGGCAGCGGGTTGGGGATGACGAGCAGCTCGGGTGCGGCGCCGCCGAGCCGGCCGGCCAGCCAGCGCGACATCGACTCTGTCAGCGAGACCACGACGTCGGCGCGCGGGGCGAACTCGAGCAGGGCGCCGAGGTCGTTGACCCGGCTGGACGAGGCGCGGTGCTCCTGGTGCACCAGCGCGACGTCGGCGGGTGCGAGCTGGGCGACCACCGCGAGCAGCTCGGGCGTCGTGGTCACCAGCACGTCGGCGTCCAGCGCGGGAAGCGCCTGGCGCAGCGTGGCGTCGGTCAGCGCGTTGAAGGTCGCGTCCCAGGAGCGGGGCACGATCACCGACTCGCGCTCGGCCAGCTCGGCCGGGTGACGGCCGTCGACCGCGCTCGCGCGCCCCCCTCGTACGTCGACGAGGTAGGTGACCTCGACCCCCTGGGCCAGCGGGTAGTGGGTCGACGCGCCGCTGCGCGTGACGCTGAGGATGCGCACACGGTGGCCCTCGTCGAGGCCGGCCAGGGCGTTGGCCTGGGCGATGCCGGAGCGGGCGGTACCGCCCATGCCGTCGGCGTTGAACAGCACGTAGACGACGTCGAGCGGGCCGTCGCGGCGCACGCGGCGCACTGCCGTCCGCACCTTCTCGCCCAGGCGGTCGGAGAGTGCCACGTGTCCGGTGTCCTGTCCTCGTCGGGTGCGGTCGCCATGATCCTAGGAGGTGGGACGGCGGCCGATAGGGTGACCCGCATGCCGACGTCCCCCACCCCGCTGGTCCTCGTCTCCGGGTCCGGCCGCAGTGGCACCAGCTCGCTGGCGGGCACGCTCAAGCGGCTCGGCCTGCACGTGCCCCAGCCCGAGGTCGAGGCGTCCGAGACCAACCCGCGCGGCTTCTACGAGCCCCAGTGGGTGATCGACTTCCACAAGCGCCACCTCCGCGAGCTCGCGCTCTTCAACATCGACAGCCGCCCGGCCGCGGTCGGCCTGGTCGCCGACTACCTCGCGTCGGGCGAGCCGACCGCCGAGCTGCGCGACTGGCTCGCCGGCCAGCTCGCGGCCGACCAGGTCGTCGTGAAGGACCCGCACGCCTTCTGGTTCGCGCGGGCGTGGGAGGACGCGAGCCGCGACGCCGGCGCCGCCCTGCGCTGGCTGACCGCGCTGCGGCACCCGGCCGAGGTGGTCGGCTCGCGCGACATCGCCTACCTCTCCAGCCAGTCCGACGAGCTCCGGCTGACCAAGGAGACCTCCAACGTCGCCGGCTGGGTCCACGCCGCGCTCCTCACCGAGCAGGCGGGTCGCGGCCACAAGCGCGCGTTCGTGAAGTACGTCGACCTGCTCGCCGACTGGCGCGCCGCGCTGACGCCGGTCCAGCAGCAGCTCGAGCTCGACCTCGACGCCGACCTGTCGTCCACCGAGCACCACGCCGTCGACGACTTCATCGAGCCCTCGATGCGCAAGTCCCAGCTCACCTGGGACGACGTCCGCACCCCGGTCTGGCTGCGCGACATGGCCGAGGAGGTCTGGCAGCTCCTCGGGGTGCTGACCACCGCGCCGGCCGACGAGGAGACGCAGGCGCGCCTCGACGTCATCCATGCCGAGTACGACGCCCGCTACGCCGACGCCGTCGCGCTCACCTTCGACCACACCAAGGCCGAGTCGACCCTCGCCGCCCGCGAGGCCCGCGACACCCAGCGCGCGACGGTCCAGCAGCTGCGCCGCGAGCTCGACCAGGCGCGTCGGGCCGGTCGGCCGCAGACCGTCGGCGGCCGCGAGGCTGCCGCCATCCTCGGGCGCGCCGTCGTACGCCGGGTGCGCCGCCCGCGCGGCTGACCCGGGAACTGCGCCGTTTTCGTGATCCCCGGCTGACCGGGGATCGCTGAACTTGTCGGCCCGTGCACGGCCTGACAAGTTCAGCGAGAGCCTGACAACCCCAGGAACCGTCTAGAGGCCGGTGACGCCCTCGCCGGACCCGGAGGCCTGCTCGTCGAAGTTCTCGTGCTCGATGAGGTGGAGCACGGGCACGCCGAGCTTGCGGCGTGCCCGTGAGGTCCAGTCGACGTGGAAGAACTCCGCGACGACGTGGGGACGGGTGAGGATGATCGCCTCGCGCGCGTCGACGGCGGCGACCATCGCGGCCAGCGCGTCGACCGGCGGCTCGGAGGTGACCTTGCCGTGGCAGGTGCCGCCGGCGTTCTTCAGGGCGACGAGCGTCTGCTCGAGCTCGGCGGAGGAGTTCTCCAGGCACTCGCGGCGCAGCGCCTCGATGTCGACGTCGTTCATCGCCAGCGCCGGCGCGGCCATGAGGTCGCCGGCCCCGAGGGTCCCGAGGGAGGCCTCGATGCGGGCGGCGGCGTCCTCGAGGGGCAGCAGGACGTGGTAGACGACCGGGTCCTCGATCTCGTCGTGCAGCGAGCGCACCTGCTTGGCGTCGGCCGGGGAGAGCGCCTGCTCGACGAGCAGCACCACGTCGTAGGTGCCCTGCCCGTCGTGGATGGTCCCGTCGTGGCTGGTCCCCGTGTGGCTGGTCCCCGTGTGGGTGGTGCCGTCGTCGCTCATGACTCGCCTCCGGTGTCGGTGCTCAGGATTCTAGTGAGGTCGTAGCCTGCGGGCTCGTCCAGCTGGGCGTACCCGCAGCTCTCGGGATCGCGGTCCGTGCGCCACCGCTTGAAGTGCGCAGTGTGCCGGAACCGGCGACCTTCCATGTGGTCGTACTTCACCTCCAGCACCCGTTCGGGTCGGAGCGCGGTGAAGCCGAGGTCCTTGCCCTGGCTCCACCGGCTCTGGGTGCCGGGGACGCGGTCGGGGTTGGCGGTGAGGAACTCGTTCCACCGGCCCCAGGGGTGGTCGACGATGTCGCAGACCAGCGGCTGCAGCTCGTGCCACAGCTCCGCGCGCCGCGACGCGGTGAAGCTGGCCGAGACTCCGATGTGCTGGAGCTCGCCGTCGTCGTCGTACAGGCCGAGCAGGAGACTGCCGATCAGCGGCTCCTCCGGCGTGGACGTCTTGTGCTCGCGATAGCCGGCGAGGACGACGTCGGCGGTGCGCTCGTGCTTGATCTTGAGCATGGTGCGCTTGTTGGGCTCGTAGGGCGCGCCCAGCGGCTTGGCGACGACACCATCGAGGCCGGCGCCCTCGAACTCCTCGAACCACCGCTCGGCCTCGGCAGGGTCCTCGGTGGTGCGGGTCAGGAAGCACGGGCCGGAGCCGTCGAGCCCGGCCAGCGCCTCCACCAGGGCCGCGCGCCGCTCGGAGAACGGGCGCT
>CAZDAO010000164.1:0-7911 GCA_964503015.1 uncultured Nocardioides sp.
CGGCGTCGACGCGGCGATCTTCTTCTCCGACATCGTGCTGCCGCTCAAGGCGGTCGGCGTCGACCTCGACATCAAGCCCGGCGTCGGGCCGGTCGTGGCCGCGCCCGTGCGCACCCTCGCCGACGTCGAGGCGATCCCCGACCTCACGCCGGAGCACGTGCCCTACATCTCGCAGGCCGTGCGCCAGCTCGTCGCCGAGCTCGGCGCCACGCCGCTGATCGGCTTCGCCGGCGCGCCCTTCACCGTGGCGTCGTACCTCGTCGAGGGCGGACCGTCGAAGGAGCACGCGCTCACCAAGGCGATGATGTTCGGCGCGCCCGACGTCTGGGACGCGCTGATGCGCAAGATCGCGGGCATCGCGGCGGCCTACCTCCGCATCCAGGTCGAGGCCGGCGCCTCGGCGGTGCAGCTCTTCGACTCGTGGGCCGGCGCGCTCACCCCGGCCGACTACCGCACCTCGGTCATGCCGCACTCCTCGCGTGTGCTGGCGTCGGCGGGCGAGCTCGGCGTGCCGCGCATCCACTTCGGGGTCGGCACCACCAACCTGCTCAGCCTGATGGGTGAGGCGGGGGCCGACGTGGTCGGCGTGGACTGGCGTACGCCGCTGGAGCAGGCGATCCCGCTCGTCGGGGACCGAGCCGTGCAGGGCAACCTCGACCCCACCCTCGTCTTCGCCCCCACCGAGGTGATGACCGCCCGGGCCGCCGAGGTCATCGAGGCGGGTCGTGCGGCGAAGGGGCACGTCTTCAACCTCGGCCACGGGGTGATCCCCTCGACCGACCCGGGTCAGCTCACCGCGCTGACCGACTTCGTGCACGCGTACTGACCGACCTGCCGCCACCTCGGTGTGCGGCGACGGGCCTCACGCCTCCGGTGCGGCGGGCTCGGGGGTGGTCCGGCGGCGGCGGAGGAGGAGCCACGCCGGCACCCCGAGGACCAGCAGCACGACCGCGAAGGGCAGGAGCGCGCCGACGACGGTCGCCACGACCAGCGCGGTGTCGCCGAGCGCGTCGAGGCCGCCCCGGAGCCCGGTGAGGAAGCCGGCCGGCTCGTCGTCGGGCTCCTCGACCTTCGCGTCGGCCTTGGCCGTGATGTCGACGGTGATCGTCGACAGCGAGGTCTGGTCCTCCAGCCAGGTCTGCTGGGACTTCAGCGAGTCGAGCTCGGCCTGGCGGTTCGTCAGCTGCGACTCGATCCAGATGATGTCCTTGAGCGTCTTCGCCCGCGCGAGCAGCAGCTCGACCCGCTTCAGGCTGGCCTCCTGGGCGCGGACCCGGACGCCGGTGTCGATCACCTGGGTGGTGACGTCCTCGGAGCCGCGGTTGGAGGACCGCAGCACCGCGACGTCCTCGAGCGCCTGCATCGCCTCGTCGAACGCCGAGCTCGGCACCCGCAGCACCATCCGGGCGTACGACGTCTCGCCCTCGTCGTCGGTCTCGGTGTCCTCCTCGGTCACCTCCCCGCCCTGCGCGTCGACGATCCGCTGCACGTCCCGGCGGGCGGCGCCGACGTCCTTGCTGGTCAGGGAGACCGTGCCGGAGGAGACGATCGCCCGCTCGGTGGCCACCGCGGTGGGTGCGCTGCCGGTGCCGCTGTCGCCCGACTGTCCGGCGAGCTGCCGGCCCGTCGCCCGGCCCTCGGCCGCCCCGCCGCCGTCCGAATCCGCACCGGAGCCGTTGTCCTGCGAGGAGGTCTCCGGGAGCGCCGCGTCGGAGGCACCGCTGTCGCTGCCGGAGGAGCAGGCGGCCAGCACGGCCGTCATGGTGATCGCGGTGAGGATGCCGGCGGCACGGGCGCGGGTGGTCCGGAGAGTCGTCATGGCCCTCCGACGGGCGTCCTGCCGGCCGTGGTTCCGTGGTCGCCGGCGCCGTGACCGAACCGTGATCGTCAGTCCGTCGAAGCCGACCTCCGGGTCGCGGTGCGCCGGACCGTCTTCTTCACGACCGGCTTCTCCGGCGGCGTCTGCGCCGGCTTCTCCTGCGGCGCGGCCTCGGCCGGCTTCGTCGCCGCGGCCTTCTTGGCGCCCGCCTTCTGGCCGGCCGCCTTCTTGGCGCCCGCCTTCTTGGCGGTGGGCTTGCTCTCCCTCGCCGGCTGCTTCGGCGCCGAGCCCTTCAGCCGCACCCGGAGCGCGTTGCCGGACCCCGAGGTCTCCAGGTAGGGCTGTGCGGACACCAGCGTGCTCAGCCGCGCCCCCGGCCCGGCGAAGTTGCGGGCGTCGAACGACGGGTGGGTGCGGATCAGCTGGTTGCCGAGCGCGGGGAGGGTGGCCCACCCCTCGTCGTCGGAGACCGCGTTGACCGCGCGGGTCAGCGCGCTCTGGAGGTTGATCGTCACCGACGGCGTGTCCGGGGCCTCGGTCCCGTCGGCGGTCTCGTCGGTGTCGTCGTCGGCGTCCTCGTCGTGCGTCTCGGCCACGACCGCGAGGTCGATGAACTTGTCGCAGGCGTTGCGCAGCGACTCCGGTGCCTTGTTCTCGCCGAGCACGTAGACGGTCTTGCCGGACTCGCGCAGCCGGTGGGCGAGGCTGGTGAAGTCGCTGTCGCTGGTGACCAGCGCGAACGCCTCGACGTTGCCGTCGTACAGCAGGTCCATCGCGTCGATGACGAGCGCGAGGTCGGTGGAGTTCTTCCCGCTGGTGTAGGCGTTCTGGTGCATCGCGCGCAGGCCGAGGCTGTTGAGGATGCGCGCCCAGCGGGTCAGGTGCGGGTTGGTCCAGTCGCCGTAGACCCGCCGGATGGTGGGGTTGCCGTACTTCGCGACCTCGCTCAGCACCTCGTTGGCGTACGACGCCCTGGTGTTGTCGGCATCGATCATCACAGCGATCCGGTCGGCTCCCCCACTGGTCTCCATGACGCTCACCCTAGGGTGACGGTGTGGCGCAGGACAGGGACGTGGTCGTCGTCGGCGGAGGTGTCGCCGGGCTGGTGGCAGCACGCGACCTGGCGGCGGCGGGACGCGACGTGCTGCTCCTGGAGGGTTCGCCCGCGATCGGCGGCAAGCTCCGCAGCGGCGAGGTCGCCGGCCTGACCGTCGACGTCGGTGCCGAGGCGATGCTCGCGCGCCGGCCCGAGGGGGTCGCGCTGGCCGCCGAGATCGGTGCCGAGGTCGTCCACCCGACCGCGGCCACGTCGGGCGTGTGGTCCCGCGGCGCGCTGCGGGCGATGCCCCGATCGCTGATGGGTGTCCCGTTCGACGTCGACCAGCTCGCCGCGAGCGGCGTGCTCAGCCGCGCGGGCCTCGCGCGCGCGCTGGCCGAGCAGGACTCCGAGGTCGGTGACGACGTCTCCGTGGGCGACCTCGTGGCCGCCCGCCTCGGCGACGAGATCGTCGACCGGCTCGTCGAGCCGCTGCTCGGTGGCGTGTACGCCGGCCACGCCCGGCACATCTCCGCCGCGGCCGCGGTGCCGCAGCTGCTGGCGATGGCCCGCCGGGGGAGCCTGCTCGAGCAGGCGGCCGCCGTGCCGGCGTCGTCGGTGCCCGTCTTCGCCGCGCTCCCCGGCGGGATGGGCCGCCTCCCCGGCCTCGTCGCCGCGGACGGTGGCTTCGAGGTGCGGACCTCGGCGACGGTCCGCGCGCTGCGTCGTACGCCGTCGGGGTGGTCCGTCACGGTCGGACCCACCACGCATCCCGAGACCGTCGGGGCCGGCGCGGTCGTGGTGGCCACGCCGGCAGCGCCCACCGCGCGACTGCTCGGTGAGGTGGCGCCGGCAGCGGCCACCGAGCTCGCCGGCATCGGCACCGCCAGCGTCGCGGTGGTGACGCTGGCCTTCCGCGCCCGGGACGTGCCGGACGCGCTCGTCGAGCGGTCCGGGTTCCTGGTGCCGCCGGTCGAGGGGCGGGTCATCAAGGCGTCCACCTTCTCCTTCGCCAAGTGGGCCTGGGTGCGCGAGCTGGACCCCGACGTCGTCGTGCTGCGCACCTCGCTCGGCCGGCACGGCGAGGAGGCGACGCTGCAGGCCGACGACGAGGGGCTGGTCGGGGTCTCGCTGGCCGACCTCGCTGCGATGGCCGGCATCACCGCGAGACCGCTCGACACGCACGTCCAGCGGTGGGGCGGTGCGCTGCCGCAGTACGCCGTCGGCCACGTCGAGCGGGTCGCCCGGATCCGCGCGGCGGTCGACGCGCTGCCCGGTCTGGCGGTGTGCGGGGCGGCCTACGACGGGGTCGGCATCCCGGCGGTCATCGGGTCGGCCCGCCGCGCTGTGGCCTCGGTCACCCGGGCAGAATGAGGGTCATGACCGAGTCGACCGAGACGCAGACCAACGCAGCTCGCACGCGGGAGCTCAACGACACGATCCGCTACACGATGTGGTCGGTCTTCCGGCTCCGCGACGTCCTCGGTGACGCCGACCGCGAGGCCGAGGCCACCGACGTCGAGGCGCTCTTCGAGGTGCTCGCCGAGCAGGACGTCGTGGTGCGCGGCCTCTACGACGTCAGCGGTCTGCGCGCCGACGCCGACCTCATGGTCTGGTGGCACGCCCCGGACTCCCAGCAGCTCCAGGCGGCCTACAACGCCTTCCGGCGCACCGCCTTCGGCGCCCGGCTCGAGCCGGTCTGGTCGCAGATGGCGCTGCACCGCCCCGCCGAGTTCAACAAGTCGCACATCCCGGCCTTCCTCGCCGACGAGGAGCCCCGCGCACACGTGTGCGTCTACCCGTTCGTGCGCTCCTACGAGTGGTACCTCCTCGAGGACTCCGAGCGTCGCCGGATGCTCGCCGAGCACGGCCAGCAGGCCCGCGGCTACGCCGACGTGCGCGCCAACACCGTCGCCTCGTTCGCCCTCGGCGACTACGAGTGGATGCTGGCCTTCGAGGCCGACGAGCTGCACCGCATCGTCGACCTGATGCGCGACCTGCGGGCTTCCGACGCGCGCCGCCACGTGCGCGAGGAGGTGCCGTTCTACACCGGCGCCCGCGTCACGCCGGCCGAGCTGCTGACGCGACTCCCCTGAGCGGGCCGCGACCTCGGAACCGGTGCCGGGACGGTAACGTCCCAGAGGCATGAGGACACGTCCGCTGACCCTGGCCCTCGCTGCCACCGCGCTCTCGCTCGCCGCCTGCTCGACCGAGGGCGAGATGCGCGCCGTCGACCCCGCGGGGGGTGGCGAGCCCTCGACGGCCACCACCTCGGCCGACGCTGCGCCCACGCCGGTGCCGGACGGCCCCGTCACCACCCACGGGCTGGTGACCGTGCTCGACGACGGCGACGGGCCGGAGCTGTGCCTGGGCGCGGTCGCCGAGTCGTACCCGCCCCAGTGCGGCGGCCCGGAGGTCGAGGGCTTCGAGTGGGGTGGTGTCGGTGTCGAGAAGGCCAACGGCGTCACGTGGGGTTCCTTCGCCCTCGTCGGCACCTTCGACGGCACGACCTTCACCGTCACCGACGCGACCCCCGCCGCGCTGTACGACCCCATGGCCGAGGAGCCGGTCGACGGCCTGGAGGCGGCCTGCTCCGCCCCCGGCGGCTCCGGCGGCGGCAAGACCTCGCCCGAGGACATGGACGCCACCCTGGCCGCCGCGTCGGCGCTGCCCGGCTACGCCTCGGTGTGGCTGACCGGTGACACCATCAACGTCGCCGTCACCGAGGACGCGGAAGGCGCCGAGGCGACGCTGCGCGAGACCTGGGACGGCGGCCTGTGCGTGACGACGGTCGAGAAGACCGACGCCGACCTCAACGCGATCAACCAGCAGCTGCAGACCGTGCTGGGCGACCAGCTGCTCACCAGTGGCTCCACCACCCCCGACGCGCTCGACGCCCACGTCGTCTTCGACGACGGGTCGATCCAGGACTGGGCCGACGCGACCTTCGGCGACGGGCTGGTCCGGGTCACCTCGGCCCTCGTCCCCGCCTCCTGAGCATCACCTTCCCGCCCCCAGCCGCCGAGCGGGCGTATCTAGGTGTACTGACCACGCAGGTTAGGTACCCCCCCGGGCCAAGGGTCCCGCGGCCGTCAGATGACGTGGCCGGCCCGCATCCGGCCGCCGGGGTCGACCTGGGCGCGGAGCCCGCGCAGCCGCTCCCAGTCCGCGTCGGAGAAGCAGCGGCGGGCGCTGTCCGCGTGCTCGGCGAACGTGGGCAGCTCACGCCGCGCGGACCACGGCTCGAGGGCGGCGACCACCCGGGCGGCGTCGGCCTTGACGGCGGCGACCGCCTCGGGGACCGGCGCGATGCCGACGAGGAACGCGGCGAAGCCGGCGTCGACCGCGCCGATGGCGCCACCGCCGTCGGTACGCCGTGCCAGTGCGCCGCCGAGCTGGCGGAGCTCGGCCCCGAGGAGCGACGTGCTCGTCCCCGGCCCGACCTGGGCGAGGAAGGCCTCGATCGCCTCCTCCGGGAGCTCGGCGAGCAGGGTGTGGTCGGCGGCCGCCGGTGCCGCGCCCTCGGGGTCCATGTGGATGCGGGTGACGGCGGTGACCGGCACGCGGGCGAACGTGTCCATCTCCGGGCCGAGGGCACGCAGCGGGGCGAGCACCTCCTCCGCGGTCGCGTCGTCGGCCAGGACGGCACCGTCGATCACGACCAGCTGGCGCCCGCTGAGGAACGGCGGGAGCTCGGGCAGCGGCGGGAAGCTCAGCACGCGGAACGCGGTGGTGACCTCGTCCGGCGCGTCCTTCGTCCATGACGCCCAGGCGCGCAGCACCTCAGGGGCAGCCGCGCGATCCCACAGCAGCATGCCGGCGTAGGCGTCGGCGTACGGCAGCAGGCGGATCTCCAGCGCCGTGACGACGCCGAAGTTGCCCCCGCCACCGCGCAGCGCCCAGAAGAGGTCGGCGTGGTGGTCGGCGTCGGCGCGCAGCAGCTCTCCGCTGGGTGTCACCAGCTCGACGGCCACGACGCTGTCGGCGGCGAAGCCGTGCTTGCGGGCGTACCAGCCGATGCCGCCGCCGAGGCAGTAGCCGGCGACGGCGACGTCGGGGGAGCTGCCGTGCAGGGCGGCCAGGCCGTGCGCGGCAGCGGCCTCGACGACGTCCTGCCACAGGGTGCCGCCCTCCACGCGCGCGGTGCGGGTGCCGGGGTCGACGGTGACGCCGGTGAGCCCCGACATCCGGACCACGACGACGTCGGCGAGGTCGTCGAGGGTGAGCAACGCCGCGGCGTGGCCGGTGCTGATCGGGGCGACCCGCAGCCCGGCGTCGAGCGCGGCGTGCATGACGTCGGCGACGTCGGAGGCGTCCCGCGGGACGGCGACCGCGGCCGGCCGGAGGTCGGCGGCGACGTTCCAGGGCGTGCGGGCCGCGTCGTACCCGGGGTCGCCGGGCAGGTGGACGGCGCCCCCGCAGAGGCCGCGCAGGCTGTCGGCGCGGCCGGTGTGGGTGCTCAGGTCGATGCTGTTCATCTGGTCCTTCTTCGATCGGGTGGTGCTGACCCGACGAGCGTGGGGCCGCCGGCCCACCCGGTGCGATCCCAGTCGGCAGGGGACTTCGCGGCCCACTGATCTGGACCAGTGGACTTCCCAGAGTTATGGGAGTGCGCCCGAGGGGGGCCGTCCCCGACACTCGTGTGCATGCCTGCCACTGCTGTGCTCGCCGAGCGCGTGCGCCGCGACGTCGACGTGCTCTCGCGTGCCGGGCTCGACCTCGAGACGTTCCTCGCCGAGGCCGTCGACTCGGTCGGCCGCGCGGTCCCCGCGGTCGGGGTGTGCCTCGGCACGCACGACCCGGCCACCTTCCTGCTCACCAGCGCCCGCAAGTACGGCGCGCTGGCCGACACCAACACCCACGACCACGAGTTCGGCCTGATCGAGTACGGCACCGTGGAGCCCACTGCGTTCGGCGAGCTGGCCCGCGCCGCGGTCCCGGCGGCCGGCGTGCACGCCCTCACGGGAGGCGACGTCGAGCGGTCGGGGCGGATGAGCCGCTTCATGAAGCCCAACTTCGGCTTCGCCGACGAGCTCCGCCTCGTCTTCCGCGAGGC
>CAZDAO010000165.1:0-7877 GCA_964503015.1 uncultured Nocardioides sp.
CCTCGTCGTGGAGCCGTCGCAGCGTGTCGTCGTCGAGCGCCGCGACGATCAGCAGGGCGAGGTCGGCGCCGGCCGCGCGCGCCTCGACGAGCTGGTAGGTCTCGACGATGAAGTCCTTGCGCAGGATGGGCGTCTCGACGGCCGCGCGCACCGCGCGCAGGTCGTCGAGGCTGCCGCCGAAGCGGCGCTCCTCGGTGAGCACGGAGATCGCTGCGGCGCCACCGCGGGCGTAGGCGCGGGCGAGCTCGGCGGGGTCGGGGATGTCGGCGAGGTCGCCCTTGCTCGGGCTGCGGCGCTTGACCTCGGCGATCACGCTCGAGCCGCGCGCACGGAAGTGCGGCATCGGGTCGCGCGGCGCCGGGGCGTCGGCGAGGTGGGCGAGCAGGTCGGCCATCGGGAGGACGGCCTCGCGGCGCGCCAGGTCCTCCCGCACCCCGGCGACGATGTCGTCGAGAACGGTCGCAGGCATGGGTTCAGCCTCTCACCCGGGCCCAGCCGGTGCTGGCCCGGTGCCCAGTAGTCGGACCAGTGCTCGGACGGGTTCCCGGACCGGTCGCCCCGGTGCGGGATCGGTGCTGTCGGCTCAGTGCTCGGAGGCGTTGAAGCCGAGCTTGGCCAGCACGAGGAACAGGGGGAACGCCACGACGGCGACGATGATGCCGATCCACAGCAGCGTCATGCTGGCCGGCGTCTGCAGGAGGGCGACGCTGCCCACGACGAAGCCGAGCATCGCGACCGCCACCGCGGTCCATGCAGCGGGGGTGTTGCCGTGGCCTGCAGCCATCGTGGGTGCTCCTTCGTCGAACCGGATCCTTGCGGGGCGAGTCTAGGCGGTCGGGTCACGGCCCTCGTCGAGGGCGTTCCAGATGTCGATGTTGTCGGTCGGCACCTCGGCCCCCTCGTCCGTGGCGGCCCGGTCATCGGCGGCCCGCGCACCGGCAGGGGCGTCGTACTTGCTGCCCATCTCGGGCCACGTCGGCACGAGCCTGACCGCGGCCAGGGTGGCGGCGACGCAGAGCACCGCGGCGACCAGTGCGGCGGCGTACCAGCCGGTGAAGCCGGTGCTGGCGGTGTCGGCACCGGACAGCTCCTGGAGGGCGTCGGCCAGCTTGGACGGCAGGCTCCAGTAGCCCTCGACCGTCGCGGCGACGAGGCCGAGGGACGCGACGAGCGACAGCACCGCCACGGCCCGCCGGAACCGGCCGCGGGTGACGAGCAGGACGCCCCAGCACGCCAGCACCACGAGGGCGAGCGCGAGGGCGAGCGGTGACTCGCCCGCACCGTTGGCCGACAGGGTCGACACCATCGCCTGGTTGTCCTCGGCGCTGGTGTCGAATGCCCCGGAGCGGCCGGACACCCACGGCTTGCCACCGGCGACCGCGGCGAGCGCGGCGCCGACCAGCCCGACGAGCACGACCGGACCGAAGGTGCCCCGGCGCCGGCCCTGCCGCTCAGCCATCGACGCGGTGGACGAGGTCGGCGTCGAAGCAGGTGCGGTCGCCGGTGTGGCAGGCCGCGCCCACCTGCTCGACCACGAAAAGCAGCGTGTCGCCGTCGCAGTCGAGGCGGATCTCCTTGACCCACTGGACGTGACCGGAGGTGTCGCCCTTGACCCAGTACTCGCGCCGGGAGCGGGACCAGTACGTCGCCCGCCCGGTGTCGATGGTCCGGGCCAGCGCCTCCCGGTCGACCCACGCCAGCATCAGCACCTCGCGTGAGCCCTCCTGCTGCACGACGACGGGCACCAGCCCCTCGGCGGTGGGGTGCAGGCGCGCGACGAGGTCGGGGTCGAGGGTCGGGGTGGTCATGGGTCCATGCTCTCAGCCTCGCGGGCGGCCCACGTCTCCGCGCACCGCTGCGTCACCGGTCCGGGCGCCGGGAGGTCGCGGTCGTCCCAGCGCGCGACGGCCTGGACGTCGCGGGTCGTCGAGGCCAGGAACACCTCGCTCGCGCTCGCCTGCACCTCGGCCAACGGCTCGTCCACCTCGCGGGCGCCGCACCACTCCACCACCAGGGCGCGGGTCACGCCGGCGAGGCAGCCCGACGCCAGAGTCGGCGTGCGCAGCTCGCCGTCGACCACGTAGAACACGTTGGAGCCGGTGCCCTCGCACAGGTGGCCGGCGGTGTTGGCGAACACCGCCTCGGTGCCGCCGCGCTCGGCGGCGTGGGCGAGGGCGATCACGTTCTCGGCGTACGACGTCGTCTTCAGGCCGGCGGTCGCCCCGTGCTCGTTGCGCGTCCAGGGCACGGTGACGACGGTGGTGGTCGGCGCCGCGTGCGAGATCGCGCTGTAGGCGACGGCCAGGGTCGGCGGCCCACCGCCGCGGCCCGACCCCATCGGGTGCGGCCCGGCCGTCCAGGTGATCCGGAGCCGCCCGATCGGGTCGCCCGCGGCCCCGTCCGCCAGGACCGCCGCCACCCCTCGTCGTACGTCGTCGAGGCCGGGGGCGGGCAGGCCGAGGCCGGCGGCCGAGCGCTCGAGCCGGTCGAGGTGGCGGGTCAGCGCGAACGGGACGCCGTCGAGGGTCTTGACCGCCTCGAAGACCCCGTCGCCCACGGTGAACCCGTGGTCGGTCACCGCGACGGCTCCCTGGGTCGGGTTGGCCAGCAGGTCACCGTTGAGCCACGCGCGCATGGCGTCACTCTAGGGGCGCCCACCCCGCCTGCCCGACCGGTGCCCGAGCGCCCGTCCCGACGGCCCCGAACACGCCGGAGGGGGGTCGATTTTGGCGCCGGTGAACCCATGGGCTACTGTTCCACTCGCGCTTCGGGCCGGGAAACCGGACGGAAGTCGCAAGCGGACGTAGCTCAGTTGGTAGAGCGCAACCTTGCCAAGGTTGAGGTCGCGAGTTCGAGCCTCGTCGTCCGCTCGGAGAGGTCTCCCCCAAGTCGTGGGCCTCCACGGTGGGTTGGCCGAGAGGCGAGGCAACGGACTGCAAATCCGTCTACACGGGTTCAAATCCCGTACCCACCTCGCACCACACAACTCAACACGGGCGATTGGCGCAGCGGTAGCGCGCTTCCTTGACACGGAAGAGGTCACTGGTTCAAACCCAGTATCGCCCACCACAGCATCACCGCAGGTCAGAGCCCGGTCCCTCCTCTCGGAGGGCCGGGCTCTTCCTCATGTCAGCCGCGGTCCGCACGGCCGGACGTACACGTGTCCGACTTCTCGCCCCTGATCCGGCGACCGGAGGGCGAGAAGTCGGACACGTGCCTGCAGACGGAGGAGGCCTACTTCTTCCCGCGCACCACCACGGTCGAGCGGGAGACGGCGGACTGCACGATGTCGGTGCCGGCGTAGCGCACGACCAGGGGCCGGGTGCCCGGGCGGAGGTCGCGCACGACGAGCCGGACCCGGCCGTCCACGACCTGACCCTCGACGACCTTCTTGCCGACGCTGACGCTGATCGCCCCGGCGGGCTTGGTCGCACCCACCGCCTTGACGCGTACGTCGACCACGACGCGGCCGCGCTTGCCCTCGGAGCGGACCCGCAGCTTCGGGACCGTCGTGACGGGCGCGACCGCGACCGTCTCGGCGGTGGGCCGGAAGTGACGCCGGTCGTGGGTGACCTCGACCGACAGGGCGTGCCCGAGGTCCCCGCGCCGGACGGTGTAGGTCGGGCGCGTGGCCTTGGCGACGGGACGGCCGTCGCGCAGCCACCGGTAGGTCGTCGTGGCGTCGCTCGGCCGGGACGTGCCTGCCTTCACCGTGAGGCGCTTCCCGACCTCCGGCGTGCCCTTCACTCGGGACGGCTTCACCACGGTCACGGGCTTGGCGAGGACCGGCTCGGTCTCGGGCGCCGTCGTCCTCGACTTCCGGTAGGCCTTGGCGCTGGCGGTGACGCGGGCGCTGATGCGCGCGCCGACCTGGTCACGCGTGAGCACGAGCGAGGTCCCGGTGGCGTCCGGGAGCGGTTCGCCGTCGGCGTACCACTGCGTCTCGACCTTGGCAGGCTGCGGCGACCACGACGGTGAGGCGAGGGTGAGGGTCTGGCCGGCCTCCGGCACGCCCTGGATCGTCGGCTGGGCAGCGGGCTGGAAGACCCCGGGGGCGACCGGGGGCGTGGCCACCGCCGCCTCTCCCGGCGTGTAGCCGTCGAGCTGTGCGGTCACCTGGGCGGTGAGGGTCTTGCCCTTCACGTCGGGCGTGGGCACGTAGCCGGCGCCGGTCGCGCCCGGGATGGGTGACCCGTCGGCGAGCCACTGCACCGTGACGCTCGTGGGCGTGGGTGTCCACGCACCGACGGCGACCTCCAGAGGCGCGCCGACCTTCGGCTCCCCGGAGACGGTCGGCGGTGTCGTAGGTGCGACCACACGGTCGTTGAAGTGGATGAAGCCGCTCGGCCAGCCGCCGCCCGACTTGGTGATGTGACGCCAGTAGAAGTCCCCGCCCCAGTAGTCCTCCGAGACGATGATCTCCGTGTCGGAGATGACGCGCTCCACGTAGGCGACGTGACCCGAGGAGCCGGCCGGCGTGACGTGCGGCTTGTACCAGGCGATGGAGCCGACCTGCGGGGTCTGGTCGGTGATGGAGGCCATCGCCACGCCCCAGTTCGAGGCGTTGCCGCTGCCGCTCCACGGGCGGGTGTCCGGCATCCCGTTCTGGATGAGCCGGTAGGCGACGTAGTTGGTGCAGTTGTGCCCGGCGTACATTCGCCAGTACATCCTCGAGGAGACCTGCCGGTAGCCGGCGTCCCCGTATCCCGCGGCCGCGCAGCCCTGGTAGCCCGTGCAGAGGTACGTCGAGCTCACCAGGCTGATGCGGCCCGAGGTGCTGGGCACGACCAGCATGACCAGCAGGAGCGCTCCGGCCAGGAGCTGCGTCGTACGCACGGCGCGCCGGACGACGGCGCGCATCGCGGCCGCTCGGCCCGTGTGAGACGGGTGTGACGGATGGGACTTGTGGGGCACGATGAGCGAGCGTATGAGGGAAATGTCAAGGCCGCCACGCCTACGCGTGAAGATCAATCGTGTAATTCGTTTCCCGCCAGCCGAGGCGTGATCCAGGTCACCGCCGGAGCAGGTCGGCGCGCTTCGCCCCGCCCGCGGCGTGAACGACCCGCAATTGGTGGATGACGCCTCGTCGTCCCGCTCGTAGCGTCGGTCCATGACGCTCACGGGGGACGTGGACGTGCGGGCACGGGGCACCTACCGCTACGTCCAGATCATCATGGTGGTGCCCGCGGTGTGGCTCCTGGCCAGCATCGCCGTCGTGTGGATCGTGCGGGGCGAGCTGCTCGACTCGATCAGCGACTACTACGGCGGCCCCATGCGGGACGTCTTCGTCGGCGGGCTGATGGCCTGTGGCATCTGCATGGTCGCCTACAAGGGCCGTTCGAACCTCGAGGACTACGCGCTGAACTTCGCAGGTCTCAACGCGTTCTTCGTCGCCCTCGTCCCGAACTCCTTCCCGCAGCTGCTCGCCGACGCGCGCCGGGCGGAGTCCGACGGCCTCGACCTCCCCGTCAGCAGCGCCCAGCTCCAGGAGAACCTCCAAATCGCCGTAGGGGTCTTCCTGGCTGTCGTGGTGGTCTTCGTCGTCGTCGACGCGTGGTTGCTCTGGAAGCCGTTCGACTGGCGCGCCCAGAGCGGGCTGGCGAACGCGGCGATCGTCATCTCGTGCGCGGCCGAGGTCGTGCTCCTCGGCTTCGTGGTGGCCATGGTCGTCGGGGTCGAGGAGGTCGGCGGAGGCACGATCTACACGATCGTCCACTTCGTCTCCGCGGCGCTGCTGATCCTGAACCTGTCGTTCGTCGCCGCCACCAACGCCTTCGGCCAGCTGCACAAGAACGAGGTCGTGCCGACCGACGTGGGTGCGCCACCTGCCCTCTTCAGCACCGTGACCGTGCTGATGTGGGCCGGCATCGTCGTCGGCGGTCTGGCGATCTGGCGAGACGTGGACTATGCGGTCATCGTGACGGAGATCTGGGAGATCGTGCTCTTCCTCGTGTTCTGGGTCGCCGCCACCCGACACGAGTGGACGCGCTCGGCCGCGCGAGAGGCTGCTCCGGGGACCCGACCGGCGGCCGGGGCCGCCCTTCAGAACTCGTAGCCGAACTCGCGGATGGTCCGCTGGAACCGCTCGGCGACGATCTCGGCGTCGCCCGGCCCGTAGAGCTCCCGGTAGTGGGGGCCGCTCCCCTGCTTGGCGTGCGGGAGGTCGAGCGCGATGCCGAGGCGGTCCGACACCTCGGCGACGGCTGCCGGGAGGTCCTCGTAGCGGTAGACCCGGTCGACCACGACCCGGCCGCCGAGCCGGTAGAGCCGTTCGTTGAGGGCGAGCCGGTCGAGCCGTCGCGGGGTCCGCACGAACTCGGCGAAGGTCTTGGTGAACGTGGGCTTGCGGGCGCTGTAGCGGTAGGACGAGGCCACCACGTCGAAGGGGTTCCGCTCGACCGCGAAGGTGAAGTAGGCGTCCCACGTCTCCCGGCCGATCACCTCGATCACCCGGCGCGCACCCATGTGGGCGTACGAGCTGGGGTCGGTGTCGTCGTTCTGCGGGCCCACTCCCCCGGCAGCTGCCCGCAGCTGCTCGTCCTCCGGGCTGATCCGGGTGACGATGTCGTCGGGGCCGCAGTGCCGGGAGAGCGCGATCTCCAGGCTGGTCCCGGCGGTCTTGCGGGTCTTGATGACGACGAAGCGGTGGGTGTGCGACGCGATCACGGCTGGCTGTCCACTCAGTCCTCGTCCTCGGCCAGGTCCTCACCGTGGGTGCCCGGGCGGGGGGCCCACGGGAGCTCCTTGGCGGGTCGTACGACGATGAGGCGGTCACCGCGGGCGAGGAGCGAGACCACCGGGTCGAAGTAGCGGTAGACCTTCTCGTCGCGCACCACCGCGATCACCTGGTCGGGCAGCCGCTGCGGCTGCTTGCCGACCTCGGTGACCAGCAGGTCGCGCTCGGCGACCTCGAGGCCCTCGCCGTAGGTCATCAGGTCCTCCATGACCGAGCCGAGCTCCGGCGACATCGAGGAGAGCCCGAGCAGGCGACCGACCGCGTCGGAGGACGTGATGACCGAGTTGGCGCCGGACTGGCGCATGAGCGGCACGTTCTCGTGCTCGCGCACCGCGGCGACGATCCACGCGTCGGGGTTGAGCTGGCGCACGGTGAGGGTGACGAGCACGTTGGAGTCGTCGCGGTCGGTGGTGATGATGACGTGGGTCGCCTTCTCGGCGCCCGCCTGGCGCAGCACCCCGCGCCGGGTGGCGTCCCCGGCGATGACCACCAGCTGGTCGCGGTTGCCGTCGGCGACCGCCACCGGGCTGGGGTCGACGACGACGATCGCGTCACGGACGTAGCCGTTGTTGAGGAGGGTCTCGATCGCGCTGCGGCCCTTGGTGCCGTAGCCGACGACGACGACGTGCTGGTCCATCTTCTTCCTCCACCGGGAGACCCGGAACATCTCGCGTCCCTGGGAGGCGAGGACCTCCAGGGTGGTGCCGATCAGCAGGACCAGGAAGGCGATGCGGGCCGGCGTGATGACCAGGGCGTTGACCAGGCGCGCCTGCGGCGACACCGGGGCGATGTCGCCGTAGCCGGTCGTGCTGAGCGTGACGGTCGTGTAGTAGAACGCGTCGAGCAGGCTGAGCTCGTTGTCGGGGTCGTTGCCGTCGCGGTATCCCTCGCGGTCGAGGTAGACGAGCAGCACGGTGCCCACCAGGATCGCCAGGGCCAGCAGGACACGACGTCCCAGCTCCCACCAGGGCGACCTGATCTGCTCGGGCAGCGACACCCGGCCCACGCTGGGCTGGTGGCTCGACGTCGACACGGTCAGGAGTCTCGCACGACGATCCGGTCACGCAGGCGCTGCACCAGCTCGAGGCGGGCGCGCGTCGTGTACTTCTGCGGGAAGACGGTGTCGAACGCGGCGTTGACC
>CAZDAO010000166.1:0-6544 GCA_964503015.1 uncultured Nocardioides sp.
AGGACTACCCCTACATGGACTCCCCCGAGCCCACGGTCGTGTGACCTGAGCCGCCTCGACCCGCCTCCCCCGATGAGCACGTTCGCCGAGGTGCTGGCCGCCCAGCTGCGGCACGACCCCGGTCGGCCGTTGCTCACCTTCTACGACCACGCCACCGACGAGCGCGTCGAGCTGTCGGTCACGACGTACGCCAACTGGGTGGCGAAGGCATCCGGACTGCTGACCGACGTCGCCGACCTCGAGCGCGGGATGTCGCTGCGGATCGACCTGCCGCCCCACTGGCTCTCGCCGGTGTTCCTGGGCGCGGCCTGGACGGTCGGACTCCGGGTCACCACGTCCGACGAGCCGGACGCCGTGGTCTGCGGTCCCGACGGCCTCGAGGCGTGGGCACCCCGTGCGGGTGCGATCCCGGTGCTCGCCTGCAGCCTGCGGCCCCTCGGCGTGCGCTTCGCCGAGCCGTTGCCGGCCGGGGTGCTCGACGTCGGTGTCGAGATCTGGTCGCAGCCCGACGGCTTCGCCGCGTGGGACCCGCCGACCGACGCCGACCCAGCGACCGACGACCTGACCCAGGCCGAGCTGTGGCGCGACGACCTGACGGCCGCCGTCGGGAGCTCTCTCACCGACGGCGGCCGTCTTCTGTCGGTGGCCGACCCGGCTTCCCCACCAGGAATGGCCACCTTCACCGAGCCCCTCGGACGAGGCGGCTCGCTGGTCCTGGTCCGCCATCCCGACCCGGACCGTCTCGACGACGTCTACGACGCCGAACGGGCGACGGCCCGAGCCTGATCACGGCCCTCTGCGCGGGTCACCCCGCCAGGTCGTAGGCCCCCAATCCCTCACCCAGCACGCGGGGGGACGACACGCCCGCCTTGCGCCCGCCGTACACGTAGGCCAGCCCGCTGGTCCGGTCGCGGACGATGAAGTCGCCGTGGCCCTTGAGGGTCATCGGCTGGACCTCGAGCACCCAGTCGAAGCCGGACAGGTCGCTCGGGAGGCCGGCGGGGCGCGGCACGCCGCCCTTGACCGGGACGGCGGCGTTGAAGCCCGAGCCGTTGCCCGCCCACACCGAGAGCGTGCCGTTGTAGGTGCCGACGAGGTCCGGGTTGCCGTCGCCGGTGACGTCGCCGACCGCACTGACGTCCGACACGGCGCCCCATCCGGTGCCGATCGAGGTCGGGGAGCCGAGCGCGCCGGTGCCGTTGCCGGGGTAGAGCCACATCTCCCCGGCGTCGTCGCGGGCGAGCACGTCGCCGAAGCCGTCCTTGTTCACGTCGCCGGCGTTGAGGAGCAGGTTCTTGCCGGCGAAGGACACGCCGGTGTCGATCGGCGCGCCGAGCTCGTAGGTGTCGCGGTTCGCGACGACGACCAGCTGCTTGCCGGAGACGCCGATCAGGTCCGCGCCCGAGCCGCCGACCAGGTTGGTGCCGGTGATCCAGCGCATGGTCTTGAGGTTCGTCGCGGGGCCGAGCGCGGCGCCGTACGTCCCGTTCCCGCGGCCCGGCAGCATCAGCACCTTGCCGCTGCTGGAGCGCGCCACCAGGTCGGGGAGGCCGTCCCGGTTGAAGTCACCGGCGACGAGGCGGTTGAAGCCGCTCCACGAGCCGGCCACCCGGATCGGCGGCGCGAACCTCCCGGTGCCGTAGCCGGTCTGGAGGAACACCCGGTTCTTGGTGCGCAGCAGGAGGTCCAGCCGGCCGTCGCCGTTGACGTCGCCGGCGCCGACGAGCTGACGGTAGTTGCCGTAGCCCTTGCGCGTCACCTTCCGCGCGAAACCGCCCTTCGAGGTCCCGAGGAGGGTGGTGAGGCGACCCTTGAAGCGGCCCACCAGGTCGTTGCGGCCGTCGCCGTTGATGTCCCCGACCGCCGTGATCAGGGAGTAGCCCCGGAGACGGAGCTTCTTCGCCGTGGCACCGAACTTGCCGTTGCCCTTGCCGGCGCGGATGCGCACGACGCCCGACCGGTCGACCGTCACCAGGTCGGCCTTGCCGTCGCCGGTCAGGTCCGGCGAGACGAGCACGTCGGCCCGCTTGTCCCAGCCGGACCTGCCGACGACGATGCGCTTCTGGAAGGAGGTCAGACCACCCGTGGGGATGACCAGGCCGCGCCCGTCCGCGGCGCGCCGGACCACCAGGTCGGGGTACGGTGAGGCGTCCAGGTTGTTCTGGGGGTTCGGCTCGGAGACCGCGATCGGCGTCACGGTCGGCGGGGTGGGCGGGACGGCCGAGGTGGCGTACTGCCGGATCAGCGGGATCTGGGCGTAGAGGTACCGGCCGGGGCAGGCCGTGGACCCGGCGTCGCGGTGCCCGTTGATCGCGGCGAACGTCTTGCTGCCGATGCGCTGCGACGTCGAGGCCGGGTTCACGCCGTGGAGCGAGAGCTTCCAGGCGAAGATCTGGCCGTAGGCCCGCAGCATCACGTCGCTGGGCTGCGCGGTGTCGAAGTTGCCGATCGCCGACATCGCGAAGGAGTACTGGTTGTAGTTGAGGGTGTGGGCGCCGACCACGGGCTTGTCGATGCCGCCGTAGCGCCCCTCCCAGATGCGGCCGAACCGGTCGACGAGGAAGTTGTAGCCGATGTCGCTCCAGCCGCGGGACTTCACGTGGTAGGCGTAGATGCTGCGGATGATCGCCGGCACCTGGGCCTCGGTGTAGTCGTTGGCGTTGACCGTGTGGTGGACGAACCCGCCGTTGATCGTGCCGTAGCGCAGCGAGCCCTTGTTGCGGATGCTCTCGTCGGCCCCCCACTGGGCCCGCGAGTAGATCGTCGGCTGCGCGGCGGCCCTCTTTGCCTGCACGTTCGCCTGCACGTTGGCCTGCAGCGTGATGCCGCCCTCGGCCGCGTCGCCGGACTCCAGGGACCCCATGTCCTCGTAGTCCTGCTCGTACGTCGCCGTGCCTGCGTCGGGCTGCTCCGCCGGGGCCTCGGCCTCGCTGGCCCTCGCCGAGCCCGGGTCGACCAGGGCCAGGGACAGGTCGTCCGGCAGGGCCACGCCGTCGGTGGTGGTGCGGACCTGCACGTCGTCGACCACGCCGACGAAGGTCGGCTCGGTGCCGGGGCGGGCGGTGGCCGCCTCCGCGCTGGGGGGGTCCGGGCCGTGATCGGCGTGGTACTACCCCTCCTGCCAGCCGCTCCACGTGTCACCGGTGCGGGTGCGCACCTGCACCGTGATCTGGTCCTCCTCGAGCTCCTCGCCGTGCTTCCACGTCACGCCGATGGCGGCGAAGCCGGCGACGTCCTGCGGCTTGCTCACCACGCGGGCATCGGTGGCGCCGGCGACGGTGCGGCCCTGGAGGCCGAACGTCCCGCCGGCGGCGTCGGTGAGGGGCACCTCGGTGACGGTGGGCGTCACGGCGCGCGTCGGGACCGTGGCCGACATCAACGCAGCCGGAGCCTGCGCCCCGCTCGTGCTGGACGGGCGAGCGGGGTGCTCGCCGACGATGTCGAGCGAGACCACGCCGGAGGCGGGGGTGAGGACGACGAGCACGACACCGAGTGCCAGCACCTGCTGGCAGAGGGTGACGAGCCGAGCCTGAAGAGGGCGCATGGAAAGAACCTGTTCCTGTGTGGGGGAAGGTCACACAAGGCAGAAGTTCACACCAGTCACACCAGTCACGGAAGAGTTTCTGAGTAACTACAACGGTGTAATTTCCACTCGACACGCCGTTACATCAGTGTCATTTTGACCGATGCTGCGAGATCTCGGCGCGCGACACGCCACCGAGCGCCCGGCGACATACGTCGCTGCCTCGGCCAGGGGTCGCCGAGGGGTCTGGCCTCCCACGAGGGGCTTCGCTGCGCTCGTGACCGGCTGCTCGTCTCAGATGTCCGCGCCGAGTCCGTCGTCCTCGTTGGCGTTGTCGCCCTCGTCGTCCTCGTCGTAGTGGAGGTACCGAATCCCTTCCTCGACGTCGCCGTCGAAGCCGAGCCGGCCGTTCTCCAGGACCAACACGCGGTTGCACAGGTTGCGGACCGATCCCGGGGCGTGCGAGACGTAGAACATCGTCACGCCGCTGGCGACGATCTCGTCCATCCTCTTCTTGCACTTCCGCTTGAACGGGCGGTCACCCACGGCCAGCGCCTCGTCGGCGATGAAGATGTCCGCGTCGACGTTGATCGCAACCGAGAACCCGAGCCGGGCCTTCATGCCCGAGCTGTAGTAGGCCATGTCGGTGTCGAGGAACTTGCCGAGGTCGGCGAACGCGACGATCTCGTCGAACTTCCGGTCGGTCTCGGCGCGCGACATCCCGAGGATGGCGGCATTGAGGTAGAGGTTCTCCCGCCCAGAGAGGTTGGGGTCGAACCCGGTGCCGGTGGCGATCAGCCCGGCGATGCGACCGCGTGTGAGGACGGAACCCGAGTCGGGACGCATGACGCCACTCACCAGCTTGAGGAGCGTCGACTTGCCCGAGCCGTTGAGTCCCATCAGCCCGACGGACTCTCCCTCGCGCACCGCGAAGCTCACGTCGTCGACGGCGTTGAACATGTCGTGGGTCTTGCGGCCGCGCGCCTTGGCGAGCACGGTCTGCTTGAGCGAGCGCTGGTAGGACAGCGTGAACGACTTCGTGGCGTTCTCGAGCTTGATCATCGTCGTCATCAGAGGCGCTCCGGGACCTTGGCCTCGAGGCGGGAGAAGATCCGCTGCGCGAGCACGAGGAGGACCAGCGAGATCGCGAGCATGACCAGCCCTCGGCTGAAGAGGTGGTCGGGCATGTGGAGCTCCGCCGTCGCCTCGGGGTCGCTGGTCGTGCCGATCCAGAAGCCGCGCTGGATGAGCAGCACCGCCTCGGCCATCGGGTTGAGGAGGTAGTAGCTCGACCAGGGGTCACCGAAGCGCTCGTGGACCAGGGTGTACGGGTACATCATCGGCACGCTGAACGTCACGAACTGGGTGAGGGTCTGGGCGATCTTGCCGACGTCGCGCATGAAGACGTTGCCCACGCTGAACAGCAGGCCCAGCGCCAGGCCGAGGGCGGCGGTCAGCGCGAAGCCCAGCAGCGCAGCCGCCATGCCGACCACGTCGGGACGCCAGCCGATCAGGACGCACGGCACGACCAGGATCACGAGCATGGGCACCGTGTGCCATCCCGCCACGAGCATGCGCGCGACCGGGAACATCTCCCGTGGCACGGGCAGCTTGGTGATCAGCGAGCGGTTCTGCACCAGCGACTGGGTGCCGCCGTTGAAGGTCTCGGTGAAGAAGTGCACGATCACCATGCCGGCGAACAGGTGGATGGCGAAGTTCTCGATGTTCGACCCTCGCCCGATCATCACCTGGAACAGGAAGTAGAACATGCAGAAACGGATCGCCGGCTGGAGGTAGCTCCACAGCCACCCCAGCACGGTGCCCTGGTAGCGGGACTTGATCGTGTTGCGCACCAGCATGCCGAGGAGGTAGCGCCGGCGCAGCACCTCCCCGAGCCCGGTCGCCGCGGGAGGCGCCAGGGGAAGGGCCTCGAGCTCCGCCGCGGTCCTGCGGGGCGTCCCTGTGGGTCTCGTCGTCACCTGCTGCTCACTCGTTGCCGTCCGGGGACTCGTCGTGCACCTCGTCGCTCATCCAGGGCGCGAACGTCTTCTCCCACGCCTCCGGCGACGTGATCTCGCCGAGCGCCTCGCGGTACTGCTGGGCCAGCTGCGGCCACTCGCGGTGGAAGCGGCGGTGGATCTCGATGGTGCGCTTGAGCAGGTCGCGGTAGTGCGCGGGGTCGCGCTTGTAGAGGGCCACCGAGGTGCCGTCGTTCATCGAGACCACGGCGGAGTCGTACTTGACGAGGTTCCACCACTTGGCGTCCATCGAGCTGAGCTCGGCCTCGGGGTACTCCCCCGACAGCTCGCGCACCGGACGCAGCTGGCGCAGCGGAGCCAGGGCCGCGGCGACCAGCGTGGCCTTCCGGCCGGGGATCTCGATGTCGGACTTGCCCTTCTTCGGCGGCTTCTTGCGGCGCACCGGCGGCAGGTCGTCACGGTCGACGTGGAGCTGGGCGTCGGACCACTGCTTGCGGAAGGTGTTGATCTCCGGCAGCTTCGTGGCGAGCTCGCCGTGGAGGGCGTGCGGGCCGCGCAGGACGTCCTCCATGGCGAGGTGGCGCAGCTCCGCGGTCGAGTACTGCAGCGACGCGAGGTGCTTGATCTGGTGGTTGAGGCTCTCGCGGACCATCCGGCCACCGCGCTCGTAGGGCGAGTGCAGCAGCGCCGCGATGATGCGGTTGCGGTGGTGGAAGTACGACTGCCAGTCGAGGCCGTCGTTCTTGTCGGTCCACGGCACGTGCCACACCGCGGCGCCCGGGAAGGACACCGTGGGGTAACCGGCCTGCTTGGCGCGCAGGCCGAACTCGGAGTCGTCCCACTTGATGAAGACCGGCAGCGAGAGCCCGACCTCCTCGAGGACGACCCGCGGGATCAGGCACATGAACCACCCGTTGAAGTCCACGTCGGCGCGCTTGTGCAGCCAGCGCGAGGAGCGCAGGTTGCGGGCGCCGAAGTCCCACTGGGAGTAGCCGTCGAGACGGGTCTGCCACCAGAACCGCCACGGCTGCACGATCTCGCC
>CAZDAO010000166.1:6554-7862 GCA_964503015.1 uncultured Nocardioides sp.
AGCTCGGAGCGGCTGTAGAGGTTGAACATGTGGCCGCCGACGATCGTCGGGCGCTTGGCCAGGTCGCCGAAGGTGACGGCGCGGATGATGCCCTCGGGCTCGCAGACGACGTCGTCGTCCATCATCATCGCGTAGGTGGCGGTGCCCTTGCGGACGCTCTCGAGCTGCCCGCGGGCGTAGCCGCCCGAACCGCCGAGGTTGCCCTGGACGATCACGCGCAGCTTGTCGCCGAGGCCCGCCTTCGCCGCCGGGAAGTGCGGGCTGTCGGTGACCTTCTCCTTGCCCTGGTCCATCACCAGCACGGTGTCGAGGTAGGGCGCGAGCTCCTCGGTGGAGCCGAGCTGGCCGAGCAGCTGGGCGCTCATGTCGGGGAGCATCGTGGTGATGCAGACGTCGACGGTGCCGTGGTCGGCGCGGTCGGCGGGGACCTCGGCGGTCCACCGGGCGCTCTCCACGGTCGCACCGTTGTCGCCGGCGACGACGTCGTACCAGTACCAGCCGCCGTCGACGAACGGCTTGAGGGTGAGGTCGAAGGTGAAGGAGCCGGACTCGCCCTCGACGGTCGCGGCGTCGACGCGCTGGGAGTGACCGCGGGCCATCGACTTGTAGACGGTGACCATCGAGCCGGCGCCGGTCACCTCGACGGTGAGCCGGACCTGGTCGACGATCGTGTGCCGACGCCAGTACGACGCCGGGAAGGCGTTGAAGTACGTGCCGAACGACAGCAGCTGCGAGGGCTCGAGCCGCAGCGCGGTGCGCGAGCGGATCTGGTCGGGGTGCAGCTTGCGGCCGGTCGAGGTGGACTGGCGGATCGCCGCGTTGTTGAGGTCCTTGGCGGCCTTGTCGCCACCCACCGCGTCGCGGTCGGTGTCGAGCTTGGCCTCCTCGAGGTCGACGTAGAGCGGGAAGACGTCGGTGTCACGGTCGAGCGGGAGGATCTGCCGCTGGAGCAGCCGGGTCACGGTCTGGTCGGTGCTCATGCGTCGATTCCTCCGCTGGTCAGCTCGGCGCCCTCGGTGAAGTGCGGCTTGAGCTTGTTGTCGTACATGGACAGGGCCGAGCCGATGGCCATGTGCATGTCGAGGTACTTGTAGGTGCCCAGGCGGCCGCCGAAGAGCACCATCGGCTCGGCCTTGGCGAGCTCGCGGTACTTCAGCAGCTTGGCGCGGTCGTCGGCGGTGTTGACCGGGTAGTAGGGCTCGTCGCCCTCCTCCGCGAAGCGGCTGTACTCGTGCACGATCACGCTCTTGCCGGGCAGGTGGGTCTTCTCCCGCTCCGGGTGGAAGTGCTTGAACTCGATGATGCGGG
>CAZDAO010000167.1:0-5568 GCA_964503015.1 uncultured Nocardioides sp.
CCTCCTCCAGCAGCATGTCGCCCTCGGAGATGTCGTCGCCGGTCGGCCGGACGTGCTGGCCGGCGGACGGCGCGCGCTCGATGCGGACGGTGGCCACGCCGCGGTCGGTCCACTCGTACGGCACCACGGCGGTCGCACCGGTCGGGACGGGCGCCCCGGTCATGATCTTCACCGCGGTGCCCGGGGACAGCGCGAGGATCGAGGACTGGCCGGCACCGATCTCCCCGACGACCGGGAGCGTCACCGGGGCGTCCGCGGTCGCGCCGGCGACCTCCTCGGCCACGACGGCGTACCCGTCCATCGAGGAGTTGTCGAAGCTCGGCAGCGAGATGGGGGCGACGACGTCCTCGGCCAGCGCCAGGCCGAGCGCCTCCATCAGGGGCTGCGGGAAGGCGGGGAGGGGCGAGACGGTGGCGAGGATGCGCTCGACGTAGTCGCCGACCGGGAGGAGCCCGGGCTGCGGATCAGTCATCGGCATCATGCTCGGTGAGGACGGTGCCGCCCTCGACCCGCTGTGCGGCCGCCGAGCTGAGCGCGACCTCGCCGACGACGCGGACGCCGTGCCCGAAGGTCCAGTCGCCCTGGACGGTGAAGGACTCGGCCTCCCGCAGCGAGGGCGCACCCTCGGGGAAGCGCTTGTCGAAGTCGCCGACGAGCTTGTAGAAGTCGCCGTCGAGGGAGACGTAGGGCACGTCCTCGCCCGCCTGGTCGAGCACGAAGTCCTTGCCGAGGTGGTAGACGTCGGAGCGCAGGACCAGCAGGTCGTCAGTGGTCTTCACCGGCACGAACCGGTCGCGCCCCACCTCGATCGTGCGCGCGCCCTCGAAGACCTCGATCGCGGCCCCCATCGCCGTCTCGATCTGGATGACCTTCGGCGTCGAGGGGTCGGCGGGGTCGAGGTGCTTGACGTTGCGGATCAGGGGCAGCCCGAGGATCCCGCCCCGCGCATCGAGCGCCTCGACCATCGCGTGGAGGTCGAACCACAGGTTGTTGGTCGAGCAGTACTTGTGGCGGGACAGGTCGGCCAGCGCCTCCTTGTCCGCCGGCAGCGTCTGGGCCGACTCGCGCAGCACGATGCGGCCGTCCGCCTTGCGGCGGGCGAAGTGCCCGCCCTTGCGGTCCGAGGGCGTACGCCGGACCGCCTCGATCGCGAACGGCGCACCGGTCTGGGCGAACCAGCCCGCGACCCGCGCGTCGGGCACGGCGCCGAGGTTGTCGGAGTTGGAGACGAAGACGTAGCGGTAGCCGGCGTCGATGAGCCGGGTGAGCAGCCCGGTGCCCCGGAGCGCGGTGTAGATGTCGCCGTGGCCCGGCGGGCACCACTCGAGGTCGGGCGCCTTGGGGTAGGCCGCGGGCACCAGGTCGGTCTCGAGGAGCTTGGGCTCCTTGTTCTGCAGGAACTCCAGCGGCAGGCCGTCGACCGGGAGGTCCTCGTAGCGGGCGAGGGCCTCCATGGTGTCGGCCGAGGTCCGGAAGGAGTTCATGAACAGCAGCGGCAGCGTGGCGTCGTACTGCGTGCGCAGGTGCAGCACCTGCCGCGCGATGATGTCGAGGAAGCTCAGCCCGCGCCGCACGCACAGCAACGACTTGGCGCGCTCCATGCCCATCGACGTGCCGAGGCCGCCGTTGAGCTTGATGACGGCGGTCTTGCGGATCGCGTCCGCGGCCACCTCGTCGTCGACCTCGACGTCGGTCAGCGCCTCCATGTCGAGCGGCTCGATGGTGTCCTCGGCGATCATGCCGGTCTCGCCGTGCTCGAGGAGGCGGTAGTAGTGCGCGAACGTGTCGATCGCGACCTCGTCGACCCCCGCCTGCCGCATCTTCTCGCGTGCGAGGTCGAGCCCGTGAGCAGTGCCCTTGCTTGCCATGCTTCGATCGTAGGCTGCTCACGTGGACGCACGACACTCGGCGGACAACACGGTCGCCAAGACGGCCCTCCGCGACCAGGTGCGCGCGGCCCGCAAGCAGCGCCCGCTCGGGGCCGCGGCGGACTTCGCGGCCGGGCTCGCGGAGGTCGCGCTGGGGTGGGACGAGGTACGACGTGCCGCGACCGTCACGGCCTACGTCTCCGTCGGCAGCGAGCCGGGCACCGGGCTGCTGCTCGACGCCCTGGTGGCCGCCGGCAAGAGGGTGCTGCTGCCGGTCGTGCTGCCCGGGCTCGACCTCGACTGGGCGGCGTACGAGGGGCGCGACCACCTCGCGCCCGCGGTCCGCGGGCTGCTCGAGCCCACCGGCCCGCGCCTCGGCACGGAGGCGATCGCCCAGGCCGACGTCGTCCTCGTGCCCGGCCTCGCCGTGTCGACCACCGGCGACCGCCTCGGCCAGGGGGGCGGCTGCTACGACCGGGCGCTCACCCGGACCACCCCCGGCACCCCCGTCGCCGTGGTGCTGTACGACGACGAGGTCGGCCTCCCCGTGCCCACCGCCCCCCACGACGTACGGGTCGGCTTCGCGCTGACCGCCTCGGGCGTGCGCCGGCTGGAGTGACGGTTCATCAAGGTATGTCGCCCGATGGGCACTTCCCACGGTCAATTGACCGTGGCAAGCGCCTGTTCGTCTACATACCTTGATGAACAGTCAGCCGTCAGCCGGAGGCAGGCTCCAGCACCAGGGTGTCGTCGGCGGCCGCCTCGACGGCGTCACGGGTGTACGCCCAGGGCAGGGTCTCGCCGTCGACGAAGAGCTCGGTCTGGTCGGTGTAGTGGGAGGACGCCGGGTGCCCGGAGACGCCGGTGAGGTTGATCCAGCGCGAGTCGTCCCAGTCGGCGAGCGAGACGACCATCCGCATCGACGGCGCAGCGGTGACCTCGTAGCCGTCGACGGCGTTCCACGACGTCGCGTCGACGATCGACGAACCGCCCCCGACCTCCCAGCCGTCGCGGTTGACGAGCCGCTCGACGAGGCCGACGCCGGACTCGCCGAGGCTGGCGTTGTGGAGGTTCATCCGGTGCAGGCGACCCCACTCCCACAGCTCCGGGTCGCGGGCCTGGCGGCGGGTGAGCTCGTCGCGCGCCTCGATCAGCGCCGCGCGCAGGATGTCGTCGCGGGTCTCGACCTTGTCGGTGGTGTCGGCGTCGTCCCACCACGGGCTCGCCGGGTCGGTCAGCAGCTCGCCGACGACGGTGAACCAGCGGTCACCCCCGTCGGGCCAGGTGCGCTGGCGCAGGTCGTCGTGGAAGGTCAGCTCCAGGAGCGTGCGCCACACGACGTTGAAGTACGCCGCCGGGGCGCTGTCGGCGGGCTGGGTGAAGTCCCAGTCGCGGAGCAGGCCCTGGGCGTTGCGGTAGTACCCGCGCGGCAGCCCGTCGACGTCGAGGAGGTAGGGCACGAGCGTCTCGGCCATCGGGTTGGTGCTGTCGAGCTGGAGCCGCGCCATCTCCGCGACCGACAGCTCGCCCTCCTCGAGGAGCACCTCGCGGATGCGGGTCGAGCGGTAGCCGTAGTCCCAGTCCTGGGTGAGGAGGTAGGGGTAGTCCTCGTCGATGACGGCCTGGTTGGCCGTGACGATGAAGCCCTCGTCGGGGTCGAGCACGCTCGGTAGCCCGTCGAAGGGGATGTGGTCGCCGGTCCAGTCGTTGGCGCTGACCCAGCCCTCGACCGGCATGGTGCCGTCGTTGCCGCCGCGCCGGATCGGGATGCGGCCGGGTGACTGGTAGCCGATGTGCCCCTCGCGGTCGGCGTACACGAGGTTCTGCGCGGGCACCGCGAAGTCGGCGGCCGCGGCGCGGAAGGAGTCCCAGTCCGACGCGCGGTTGAGAGCGAGGATCGCGTCGGCCGTCGTGGACGGCTCCAGCGCCGTCCAGGCGAGCGCGACGGCGTAGCCGGTGCCGCGCTCCCCCGGCTCGTCGGTCGGGGCGTTGGCGCCGACGCTCGCGAACTCCGACGACACGTCGCTGATCAGCGGCCCGTGCACGGTCTCGCGCACGCGCAGCTCGACGTCGTCCTCGCCGCGCACCTCGATGGTCTCGGTGCGCACGTCCATCGGCTCCGTGGCGCCGTCACGGACGTAGCGGTCGTCGCCCTCGGTCTGCTCGAGGAAGAGGTCGGTCACGTCGGGGCCGAGGTTGGTGAAGCCCCAGGCGATGCGGGCGTTGTGGCCGATGATCACGCCGGGCACGCCGGCGAAGGTGAAGCCCGAGGTGTCGAGCGTGCACGCGTCGGAGGCCTCACGGCAGTGCAGGCCCATCTGCATCCAGATGCCCGGCTGGCTGATCCCGAGGTGCGGGTCGTTGGCCAGCAGCGGCGCACCTGTGGCGCTGTGCTCGCCGTCGACGACCCACGAGTTGCTGCCGATGCCGCGACCGGACCCGACCAGCTCGGGCATCCGCGCCACGGCGTCCTGGACCCGCTCGAGGGCGTCGACGACCTCGTCGGGGTACGCCGGCCGGCGGGGGTTGCGGGTGCCGTTGCCGGTCGCGTTCTGCTCGAAGACGCCGTCGACGACCCCTCCGCCCTCGACGATCGGCGGGTGCTCGGCGAACGGGTAGTCCGGCCAGAGCTCGGCGATCTCGTCGTCGGTGTGGTCCAGCGACAGCAGGACCCGGTCGACCTCGGCCTCCATGTTGCCGCGCAGGTCCCAGGCCATCGCCTTGAGCCAGGCGAGCGAGTCGACCGGTTCCCACTCCTCGGGGGTGTAGTCGAGCCCGGACAGCCCGAGGACGGAGTACTCGGCGGCGAGCTGGGAGGGCGACCGGTCGGCGAGGTAGGCGTTGACGCCGGCGGCGTACGCCGTCAGCGCGTCGCGGGTCGCCGGCTCCAGCAGGGCCCACTCCTCCTCCGCCACGCGGCGCCATCCCATGGTGCGGATGAGCTTGTCGGTCTCGAGGGTGTCGGGACCGAACAGCTCCGAGAGCCGCCCGGCCGTCACGTGCCGGCGGAAGTCCATCTCGAAGAACCGCTCCTGCGCGTGGACGTAGCCCTGCGCGGTCATCAGGTCGGCGTCGCTGTCGGCGTAGAGCTGCGGGATGCCGTGGTCGTCGCGGACGACCTCGACCGACCCCGACAGGCCGGGCACCTCGGCTTCCCCGCTGGTCTGCGGCAGCGGACGGCGTACGACGACCACGACCGTCGCCGCCAGCACCACCAGCAGCAGGACCAGCCCCAGCGCCGTCCCTGCGGTCCACCGCGCGGCCCGCGGCGCCCGGCGGAAGGCTCGCCACCACCGGATCGCGCGCCCGTCGCCGGGCGCGTCGCCGGGCGCGTCGGTCGAGGGGGTCGTCGGGTCGGGGGACGTGGTGGCTGGCTGGTCGCTCATCGCGTTCGCCATTGTGCCGTACGATTGGCAGTCGAAGGGTTCGAGTGCCAGCGCGTCGCGCCGGTCCGGCCCGTTCGTCTCGCACCACCTGTGAACCACGTCCGAACCCCACGAGGACTCCACACATGCCCACCTACCAGTACGCCTGCACCGAGTGCGGCCACTCCTTCGAGCAGTTCCAGAGCTTCAGCGAGGACGCGCTGACCGTGTGCCCGGAGTGCAACGGCAGGCTGCGCAAGCTCTTCAACGCCGTCGGCGTGGTGTTCAAGGGCTCGGGCTTCTACCGCACCGACAGCCGCTCGTCCTCCTCGTCC
>CAZDAO010000167.1:5668-7819 GCA_964503015.1 uncultured Nocardioides sp.
GGCCGCACCAAGGAGGCACCATGACCGGCTTCAAGAACTTCATCCTCAAGGGCAACCTGATCGAGATCGCGACCGGCCTGATCATGGCGCTCGCGTTCGCGTCGGTGGTCACCACCTTCACCGAGTGGCTGACCGGGCTGCTGCCCGACACCGACTCGGAGATCTTCTCCACGGCTCCGCAGAGCTTCGGCGCCTTCCTCAACGCGGTGGTCTCGTTCCTCATCATGGCCGCGGTCGTCTACTTCTTCATCGTCATGCCCTACACCAAGGCCAAGGAGCGCTTCTTCCCGAGCGAGCCGGAGGGCACTCCGGCCGACATCGCGCTCCTCGAGGAGATCCGCGACGCGATCAAGGCGCGCGGCGGCGCGGTCTGACCCGACCCGTCACGCACGAACGGCCCGCCCCTCCCGGGGCGGGCCGTTCGTCGTGTCCGGGGTCAGCCGTGGTGCGGCGGGACCTGCTCGCGATACCAGTCGTCGCCCTTGCCCGAGCGGTCCTCGCGCGGGTCGGCGTCGTCGGAGGTCTGGTCGGGGCCGGCGTCACCGAAGACGGCAGCCAGACGCCGGCGGCGCTGCCACTCCGGCTCCTGCTCGTGCTCCTGCTCGTCAGGGGCGCTCATGCGCAGACCCCGAAGATCCGGTCCTCCTCGTCCTCGGTCGTGGCCGGGGAGCTCGGGGAGCTGCTGGGGGTCTCCGACGCCGTCTCGGACGGGGTCTCGGACGGGGTCTCCGAGGGGGACGCGGGCGTGCTCGGCGACTCGCTGCCCGTGGTGTCCGGCGAGGCCGGCGACTCGCTCTCGTTGGCCGACGCCGGCGCCTCGGCGCTGACCGACGTGCCCTTGAGCAGCTTGGGCGGAAGCTCCTTGTCCTGGTTGAGCAGGTCCCAGATTTGGTCGGCCTGCTCGGTCCAGAAGACCTTGCCGCGGAACTCCGAGTCGCTCGGGTAGTACTCCGTCGGGAGGGTGACGAACTTGATCCGGTCGAGACCGATGCCCTGCAGCTGCATCGCGACCTTGCCCAGGCGGGTGACCTTGGCGAAGTCCTCGTCGGTCTGCAACGACTTGGTGGCCGCGTCGAGGAAGCGGACGACCTTGTCGAGGCGGGTCAGCGTGCCCGCCGAGAGCACCTCGCGCACGAGCGCGCCGATGAACTCCTGCTGCCGCCGGATGCGGGAGATGTCGTTCTGCTGGATCTGCTCGCCGACGTAGCGGGCGCGGACGTAGTCGAGAGCCTGGTCACCGGTCAGCCTCGACGGGTTGCCCTTCGGCACGAAGATCTGGCGCGGCTTGTCGACGATGTCCTCGGGCACGCAGACCGGGACGCCGTCGACCGCCTCGACCATGTCGCCGAAGCTGGCGAAGTCGACCACGATGAAGTGCTCGACGTGGATCCCGGTCATCTCCTCGAGCTGGCGCAGCGTGCACGTCGGGCCGCCGATGCCGAAGGCGGCGTTCCACATCACGTCGCTCTCCGCCGGCGAGTCGCAGCCGTCCTCGGGCCGGTCGACGATGGAGTCGCGCGGGATCGAGACGGCGTACGCCCGGGACCGGTCGGCGGAGAGGTGCACGAGGATCGTCGTGTCGGAGCCGCCACCGCCCTCGGTGTCGATGTCGCAGCCCTCGCAGTCACGGGAGTCCGAGCCCATCACCAGGATGTCGAGGGGCTGGCCGTTGCCGGTGTAGACCTCCTCGGGGCGGTCGCCGAGGTCGTCGGTCGAGATGCCCTCGATGTTGCCGTCGAGGTGGCGGATGAAGTAGAGCGTCCCGAGGCCCGTGACGAGCGCGAGAACCAGGACGCTGGCCAGGATCACGCGGCCGACCGTGTGCCGGCGCTTGGCCTTGCCCTTGCGCTTGGGCGCGCCGTCGCCGACGGGCGCCTCAGGGCGCGACTCATCCGACACAGGGCTCACCTTCGACAAGGGGACAGGGCTGACCGGGTCCGAACTTACTTCACGCGAGCAAGATTTCCGGTGCCCGCAACACCTCCGGCTCTCCGCCACCCACCACCGTGGTGAGCGGCGACGTCGTGCCTCGTGGCAGGATGCTTCCCGCCGCGACACCTCCGGGACCAGCGGCACCGCCCCAGTAGCTCAGTGGATAGAGCAGCCGCCTCCTAAGCGAAAGGTCGCAAGTTCGACTCTTGCCTGGGGCAC
>CAZDAO010000168.1:0-7755 GCA_964503015.1 uncultured Nocardioides sp.
CACCGTCCTCCCCGGCTACGTCCTGGTCCGCATGGACCTCACCGACGAGTCCTGGTCGGCCGTGCGCCACACGCCGTCGGTCACCGGCTTCGTGGGCCACAGCCACCAGCCCGTGCCGTTGAGCATGAGCGAGGTCGAGGACATGCTCGCCCCGGCCGTGGTGGCCGTCGCCGAGGCCGAGGCCGCCGCGTCCGGCGAGAAGGGCTCCGCCACCACCCCGCGCAAGCCGGTCGAGGTCGCGGACTTCGAGGTCTCGGACTCCGTCATGGTGGTCGACGGCCCGTTCGCCACGCTCCACGCGACGATCACCGAGATCAACGCCGAGTCCCAGCGTGTCAAGGCGCTCGTCGAGATCTTCGGCCGCGAGACCCCGGTCGAGCTGTCGTTCAGCCAGATCCAAAAAGTCTGACGATTTCGTCCGGCCGCGCGACGGCCTGACAATGAAGTAGCAACAACCCGTGGCAGAGGGCATCCGTCCTCGTCGTGACCACAAGAGAGAAAGAAGAAGGCAATGCCTCCCAAGAAGAAGATCGCCGCGCTCGTCAAGGTGCAGCTGCAGGCCGGCTCGGCCACCCCGGCCCCGCCCGTCGGTACGGCGCTCGGCCCGCACGGCGTCAACATCATGGACTTCTGCAAGGCTTACAACGCCCAGACCGAGTCCATGCGCGGCAACGTGATCCCCGTCGAGATCACCATCTACGAAGACCGCACCTTCGACTTCATCACCAAGACCCCGCCGGCCGCCGAGCTGATCAAGAAGGCCGCCGGCCTCTCCAAGGGCTCGGGCGTGCCGCACAAGGACAAGGTCGGCAAGCTGACCAAGGACCAGATCCGCGAGATCGCGACCACCAAGCTGCCCGACCTCAACGCCAACGACATCGACGCGGCCATGAAGATCGTCGAGGGCACGGCGCGCTCGATGGGCGTCACGACCGACTGACAGTGCCTGACTAGAGGCATGTGGGAGAGCCGCGCTGGCTCGCCGACCACTCCACTCTCGGACGCCCCGCGTCCAGCAAACGAAAGAGACAGACAATGCAGCGCAGCAAGACCTACCGCGCGGCCGCGGAGACGTTCGACAAGGACGAGCTCTACGCCCCGCTGGCCGCCATCAAGATCGCCAAGGGTGGCTCCAAGAAGAAGTTCGACGAGACCGTCGACGTCGTGATGCGCCTGGGCGTCGACCCGCGCAAGGCCGACCAGATGGTCCGCGGCACCGTGAACCTGCCCCACGGCACCGGCAAGACCGCCCGCGTCCTGGTGTTCGCCAACGCCGACAAGGCCGAGGCCGCCCGTGAGGCCGGCGCCGAGTTCGTCGGTGGCGACGAGCTGATCGAGAAGGTCGCCGGCGGCTGGCTCGACTTCGACGCCGTCGTGGCCACGCCCGACATGATGGGCAAGGTCGGCCGCCTCGGTCGCGTCCTCGGCCCCCGCTCGCTCATGCCGAACCCGAAGACCGGCACCGTGACGCCCGACGTCGCCAAGGCCGTCTCCGACATCAAGGGCGGCAAGATCGAGTTCCGCGTGGACCGTCACGCCAACCTGCACTTCATCATCGGCAAGGCGTCCTTCTCCGAGGTCCAGCTCGCGGAGAACTACGCCGCCGCCCTCGAGGAGGTGCTGCGTCTCAAGCCGGCCAGCTCGAAGGGCCGCTACATCAAGAAGGTCACCGTCTCGACGACGATGGGCCCCGGCATCCAGGTCGACCCCAACCGCGTCAAGAACGTCGCCTCCGAGGACGAGGCCGTCCAGGCCTGATCCACCTCGTGCCGTGTCAGCCCGGTCGTCCCGCAGGGGACGGCCGGGCCGATCCGCATTTCCGGGCACTGCCGTCGTTTCGCTGTGGAGGCATCGGGTAGGAAGGGCGTGCACGCCTTCGCGTCCGGCCGCCCGGCCGGTCCATCCGTACGCCAGCACCAGGAGACTCCATGCGCGTCACGCCCCTCGCCCGTCGACTCGGCTCCGCCGTCCTGGTCCTGAGCGTGGGTGTCGGCCTCACCGCCTGCAGCGACGACTCGTCGGGGGCCGACTCGTCGAGCTCTGCGACCGACAGCTCCACCGAGGAGGGCGGCGCGGAGGAGACCGCCGAGGCCGAGGAGGCGGACGCGCCCACCGAGCTCGACGCCGCCGGCTTCTACCCCGCGGTCATGGAGGCGATGCGCGAGGCGGAGACCTTCAACTTCCAGACCGTGTCGGAGTCCGGCGGCCAGTCGCAGACGATGGAGGGCCAGGCCCGGTTCGGCGACGAGGGGATCGAGATGAAGGCGTCCAGCACCGGCGCCCAGCCGATGGAGCTGATCCTCATCGACCAGGCCATGTACCTCAAGTCGGCCGACCTCGGCACCGGCGACAAGTGGTTCAAGGTCGACCTCAGCGACCCGAACTCGCTGTTCGGCATGATCGGCAAGGCGACCGACCCGGAGGTCATGTTCAAGGCCATGGAGGCGCCGAAGAAGCTCGAGCTGGTCGGCACCGAGGAGGTCGACGGGGTGGAGACCAATCACTACCGGATCACCATGGACCCGACGAAGTACCTCGCGGCGATGGAGTTCCCGGCGGCGATGGCCGACATGATGCCGAAGGAGCTGGTGACTGAGATGTGGGTCGACGGCGACGACCTGCCGCGCAAGTTCTCCCAGTCGCTCGAGGTGCCGGCGATGGGCGGCGGCAAGCCCACCTCCACCTCCAGCGAGGGGACCTACTCCGACTTCGGCACCGACGTCGAGATCGAGGCGCCGCCGGCCGACCAGGTCACCGAGGACATGTTCCCCGGCGCCGCCTGAGCCCTGGTCAGCACACCGACCGCGCTCGGCGGGCGGGTCACTCCCGGAAGACCCGCTCGTCGATCAGCTGCTCCTTGACCTCGAAGCCCTCGGGCTCGAAACGCCCCTGGTCGAAGCGGGTGCGGAACTGCAGGGTGACGCCGTCGCGGCCGAAACGGTTCTTCTCCACCGTCAGCACGGCGAAGTCCTTGAACCGCTCGGCGTTGGTCAGGTCGTAGGTCAGGTGGTGCCGCGCGACGATGTCGTACTTGTTGTTGAGCACCATCACCACGTCGGCCTCGTATGCCAGTGCGCTGGAGCCGCGCAGGTCGCTGGCGCGCATCCGCTTGCCGGTGCGCAGCGCGTCCTTGTCGGCCGCGGCGATGGCCAGCACGGGCGCGCCGATGTCGATCGCGAGGTCCTTGAGGCCCTCCACGACCTCGGTGGAGCGGGCCTCCTCGTCGGGGTGCGTGGACTTCACCTTCTGGAGGTAGTCCACGACCACGAGCGGGGTCGTGCCGGCGTGCTGCCGTACGGCGTCGATCGCTTCCTGGATCGCAGGCAGGTCGGTGCGGGTGCCGGTGGAGCGGTGCACGAAGAGGTGCTCGGAGTAGTGCTCGACCCGCTTGAGCGCGTCGACGCCGGAGGGCACCGACTCCAGCCGGTGCTCGAGCGAGCTGACCCACAGGTCGTCGAAGATCGACCGGATGCTGTTGACCCGCACCTGGTCGGACTCGTCGAGCTCGCCGGCCTCCATGGCGATGAGCTTCTGGGTGAGGTCCTCCGCGTCGTGCTCGTAGGAGAAGTAGAGGACGGGCCGGCCGGTGGCGGCGTTGTTCCGCGCCATCTGCAGGGCGAACGTCGACTTGCCCAGGCCCTGCGGTCCGGCGAGGAGGAGCAGCGAGCCCGCGCGCATGCCGCCACCGATGAGCGGGTCGAGCCCGGCGAAACCGGTCTTCCAGACCCGTCCGGCCGCGTTGCGTCCGGTGAGCATGCGTTCGTCGCTGCGGGCCAGTGAGGCCCCGACGGTCATGAGCTGGTGATCCACGCCCACCATGGTCCCAGCGATGCGCCTCCGCGGCAGGTGAATGGAGCGTTTGCCGGGTGCGCCGCACCGATTTGGCCGGCTCGGCGCGAGCGCGTACTGTTCCTTCTCGAAACCAGAGACCGCAGGTTGTCACGGGCTCCACGTCCGTGACCGAAGGTCCGCAGCAGCGGGCGGCCGGCGCAGGTGACAGAGCAGCGGCGCACGCCGCATCCACGCCCTGAGCCTGTGCTCAGGGCGTTCGTCGTCTGTGGGCCCGACGCCGGTGGTCAACCCCGGAAGGAGACCCATGGCGCGGCCAGAGAAGACTGCCGCCGTTGCAGAGATCGTTGAGTCCTTCAACGACTCCGCCGGCGCTGTGCTGACCGAGTACCGCGGGCTCACCGTGAAGCAGCTGCAGGACCTGCGGCGCTCCCTCGGCGAGAACGCCAACTACGCCGTGGTCAAGAACACGCTGGCCAAGATCGCCGCCTCCGAGGCCGGCATCGAAGGCTTCGACGACCTGCTGACCGGCCCCACCGCCATCGCCTTCATCAATGGAGACGTGGTCGAGGCCGCCAAGGGTCTGCGTGACTTTGCCAAGGCGAACCCCGCCCTTGTCATCAAGGGTGGAGTCCTCGACGGCAAGCCGCTCGACGCGTCCGAGGTGGCCAAGCTGGCCGACCTCGAGTCGCGCGAGGTGCTGATGGGCAAGCTGGCGGGCGCGATGCTCGCGAGCCTCTCCCAGGCCGTCTACCTGCTCAACGCGCCGATCGCCCAGGCCGCCCGCCTCGCGGGTGCGCTCCAGGCCAAGGCCGAGCAGGACCCCTCGATCCTCGCAGGTGGTGCCGGCACGCCGGCCGCTGCCGAGGACGCCCCGGTCGACGAGGCCCCCGCGGCCGAGGAGTCCGAGGCGACCGACGAGGCTGCCGAGCCGGCCGCCGAGTCCACCGACGCCTGACCAGGCCGACGTACACCACCTGAAACCCGGCACGACGCACCACCGCGCTCGTGCCACACACGGAAGGAACCGCCACCATGGCGAAGCTCAGCACCGACGAGCTCCTTGACGCGTTCAAGGAGATGACCCTGATCGAGCTCTCCGAGTTCGTCAAGCAGTTCGAGGACACCTTCGGCGTGACCGCCGCTGCCCCCGTTGCCGTGGCTGCCGCCCCGGCCGCCGGTGGTGCCGCTGGTGGCGACGCCGCCGCCGCGGAGGAGAAGGACGACTTCGAGGTCGTCCTCGAGGCCGCCGGCGACAAGAAGATCAACGTCATCAAGGAGGTGCGCGCCCTGACCTCCCTCGGTCTGAAGGAGGCCAAGGACCTCGTCGAGGCCGCCCCCAAGACGATCCTCGAGAACGCCAACAAGGAGACCGCGGACAAGGCCAAGGAGGCCCTCGAGGCCGCCGGCGCCACCGTCACCGTCAAGTGACGATCCGCTAGTCGCACCACCTTGTCCCAGCCGAGGGGCGGTCACCGTGAGGTGACCGCCCCTCGTGCCGTCTCCGGTCGTCGTCCGCGGCTCTGTCGCGGCGGGACGGGACGCACTAGAGTGGACGCACTCGATGCGCATCACGAAACGAGTTGCACCATGCGCAACACGCGTCACGCCGCGACCCTCACCCGACTGCTGGCCAACGCCCGCTACGAGGTGCTGCCCACGGCGTCCACCGAGGACAAGGTCCTCGAGCACGTGCCGCGCGACCGGACGATCACGGTGACCGCCTCGCCGTCCAAGGGCCTCGAGGCGACCTTCGACCTCGCCGAACGGCTGCACGGGCACGGGTACGGCGTCGTGCCCCACCTCGCCGCCCGGATGGTGAGTGGCCGCACCGAGCTCGAGGAGATCGTCGACCGGCTCGTCGGCAAGGGCATCGTCCGGGTCTTCGTGCCCGGGGGTGACGCCGAGCCGGTGGGGGACTACCTCGACGCCCTAAGCCTGCTCGAGGACCTGGCGGCGATGGGCTCGCCGTTCGCGCACGTCGGGATCACCGGCTACCCCGAGTCGCACCCCACGATCCACGACGACCTCACCGTGCAGTCGATGTGGGACAAGCGGCGCTACGCCACCCACATCGTCAGCAACCTGACCTTCGACCCGGCGGTCGTGCGCGACTGGGTGCGTCGGCTGCGTGCGCGTGGCGTGACCATGCCGCTCCTCCTCGGCCTGCCCGGTCCCGTCGAACGCGCCAAGCTGCTCGGCATGGCCACCAAGATCGGGGTCGGCGAGTCGACCCGGTTCCTGGCCAAGAACAAGGGGCTCTTCGCGCGGCTCGCCGCCCCGGGTGGCTTCACGGGGGAGAGCTTCCTGGAGAAGTGCGCTCCCGCCCTGGGGGAGGGAGCCCTGGTGGAGGGGCTCCACGTCTTCACCTTCAACCAGATCGCCGAGACCGAGGCCTGGCGCACCGACATGCTCGCCCGCCTGCAGTCCTAGTGCGCGGTGACGAGGTCGGCGAGGGCGGCCTCGAGGCGCACGGTCCCGGTCTCCACGACGGTCAGCGGCAGGCCGATGCTGGCAGCGGCCTGCTGGGCGAGCGCGCGCAGCTCCGGGTCGGGCTGCTGGGCCAGCCACACCACGCGCGTGTAGTGGCCGAAGTAGGTGTCGCGCAGCTCGGGGTGGCGGTCGAGGCCGAGCTCCTGCAGGACCGTGCGCGCGAAGGAGCGGGCAAGGAAGTCGGTCAGCACGTAGGTGCCCGGCTGCTCGTCGAAGAGCCGCTCGAGGCGCTCGCTGCCGGCGTACAGGTCGTAGCAGTGCAGCCCCGGCAGCCGCGCGAGCCCGAGGTCGGCGCACACCCGGTCGAGGGCGCCGTAGGTGCCGCAGTCGGCGTACCCGACGACCACGCGTGCGTACGTCGTCCGCAGCCGCTCGGCGAGCACGCGCACCTCGTCGGCGATCCGCTCGGGACGGTTGTGCAACAGCGGTGGGAGGGGGTGCACGTCGACGGGCCACCGGTGGCGCTCGACCGCGCCGGCCGCGGGCTGGGCGAGTGCGCCGCAGGCGATGAGGGCGATCCGGTCGCCGTGGTCAGGCCTGGCCGAAGGCGAGCTGCTCGACGAAGGCGTCGTTGAAGTCGGGGCGGTCGGAGAGCTCGACATAGGTCACCTCCTCCAGCAGCGCCAGCGCACCGGCCCGCTCGCGGACCGAGAGCAGCGCCATCTTCGCCCCCTCGCCCGCGACGTTGCCGGCCGCGACGATGCGCAGCACCGGGAGCTTCGGGACCAGCCCGATCCGGACCGCGGAGGCGGGGGAGAGGTAGCTGCCGAACGAGCCGGCCAGCAGCACCTGCTGGACGTCGCGGTGCTCGAGCCCGAGCTCCTGGAGCAGCAGCGACCACCCGGTGGAGATGGCGGCCTTGGCGAACTGGAGCTCGCGCACGTCGCGCTGGGAGAGGTACACGCACTCGGCGGGCTCGGCCTCCGGAGTCGGGCGGTGCAGGACGAAGACCCGCTCCTCGCCGATCCGCGCGAGCCGGTCGGCCAGCGCGGGCGCGACCTCCTTGGCCGCCTCGTCGCTCACCAGCCGGCCGGTGCCGTCGAGCAGGCCGACCCGGACCAGCTCCGAGACCGCGTCGACCAGGCCCGACCCGCACAGCCCCTTGGGCTCGACGTCACCGATCACGCCGAGGGTGACCGCCGGGTCCTCCGACCCGGCGTGCGGGTCCACCTTCACCACCTCGACGGCACCGTCGGCGGCGCGCATGCCGCAACGGATGGCGCCACCCTCGAACGCCGGCCCGGCGGGCGCGGCGGTGGACACGATCCGGTCGCCGTCGCTCAGCACGATCTCGCAGTTGGTGCCGACGTCGATGAACAGGCGCACCCGCTTGTCGCGGTCCATGCCGGTGGCAAGCATGCCGGCCACGATGTCGCCGCCGACGTAGGCGCCGAGCGCCGGGAAGAAGAAGGCCCGCGCCCGGGGGTGCAGCTCGAGCCCGATGTCGGTGGCGAGCACAGTGGGCGGTTGGGC
>CAZDAO010000169.1:0-7754 GCA_964503015.1 uncultured Nocardioides sp.
GTCCTTGATCGAGGCGAGCAGAGCAGACGCCGAGAGGTCGTCTGCGACCCTCCCGATGTCCTGCTCCAGCATCTCGCTCATGTGTTCGATCCTACCGAGGACCACCGACAGTCGCGGGTGCCGAAAAGCGCCCTCTGGACGGCTGGTGAAGCGTGGTTTCGAGGCTCGCTCCGCTCGCACCTCAACCACCGAGTAGGGCGTGGTTTCGAGGCTCGCTGCGCTCGCACCTCAACCACCGAGGGGAGATCCCACCTCGACCGGGGGGGTGAGCGGCGGCGAGGGCTAGGTTGGCCCCATGCCCCGAGCGCTGCACCACCTCGACCTGTGGGTCGACGACGTCGAGACGGCCGAGGGGGAGTGGGGATGGTTGCTGGGGTGGTGCGGGTGGCAGCGCGAGGAGGGGATGCGGTCGTGGGTGCACCCGGACGGGACGTACCTCTTCATGGAGCACTCGCCCGACCAGCACGGCGTCCACGACCGGCTGCTGCCGGGCATCAACCACCTCGCGATGATCGTCGAGACGCGCGAAGAGCTGGACCGGATGCGGGCCGAGTCGACCGAGCACGGGTGGCACGAGATGTACGCCGACCGCTACCCGCATGCCGGTGGGGACGAGCACGTCGCGCTCTACCTGGAGAGCTCCGAGGGCGTCGAGGTCGAGGTCGTCGTCGAGGACTGACGCCCGGAGGGGTGGTCGCATCAGGGGGCGGTCAGGTCTAGGTTGACGGTGGCCCAACTGAATCTCGCCCCGACTCTCGGGAGGTAACGCGTGTCGTCCGACACCTTGATCGACGCATCCTGGCTCGACTACCTGCTGGTCGCCATCTACTTCGGCTTCGTCCTCGGCATCGGTGTGATGGCACGTCGATCGGTCTCGGACTCCATCGACTTCTTCCTCTCCGGGCGCTCGCTGCCGGCCTGGGTCACCGGCCTCGCGTTCATCTCCGCCAACCTCGGGGCCGTCGAGATCATGGGCATGTCCGCCAACGGCGCGGAGATCGGCCTGCCGACGGTGCACTACTTCTGGGTCGGCGCCGTCCCGGCGATGCTGTTCCTCGGTGTCGCGATGATGCCGTTCTACTACGGCTCCAAGGTGCGCTCGGTGCCGGAGTTCATGTTCAAGCGCTTCGGCACCGGCGCTCACCTGGTCAACGCGGTCAGCTTCGCGGTCGCCCAGCTCCTCATCGCGGGCGTCAACCTGGCCCTGCTGGCGGGCATCGTGAGCGCACTCCTCGGCTGGCCGACCTGGATCGCCCTGATCGTCGCCGCCGTGATCGTGCTGTCCTACATCACCCTCGGCGGCCTGAGCGCGGCGATCTACAACGAGGTGCTCCAGTTCTTCGTCATCGTGGCTGCGCTGACGCCGCTGACCCTCATCGGGCTCAACCGGGTCGGCGGCTGGGGCGGGCTCACCGACAAGATCACCGAGGCCGCCAGCAGCACGCCCGCCAGCGCCGAGGTCGCGTCCGCCGAGCAGCAGCTGAACTCCTGGCCGGGTCAGGCGCTGGCCGGCTTCGACTCCGGCCTGCTGTCCGTGATCGGCATCGTCTTCGGCCTCGGCTTCGTGCTGTCCTTCGGCTACTGGACGACCAACTTCGTCGAGGTCCAGCGCGCGATGGCGTCGAACTCGATCTCGTCGGCGCGCAAGACGCCGATCATCGGCGCCTTCCCGAAGATGTTCATCCCGTTCATCGTGATCGTGCCCGGCATGATCTCGGCCGTCCTGGTGAAGGAGATGATCGACCTCAAGGGAGGCGGCACACCCTCGGGCGGGGCCTCCGGCGACGTCACCTACAACGACGCCCTGCTCCTGCTGATGCGCGACGTGCTGCCCAACGGGCTGCTCGGCCTGGCGATCGCCGGCCTGCTGGCCGCCTTCATGGCCGGCATGGCGGCCAACATCTCGGCCTTCAACACCGTCTTCTCCTACGACCTCTGGCAGCGCTACGTCCGCAAGGACCACACCGACGACTACTACCTGCGCATCGGTCGCCTGGCGACCGTGGCCGCCACCGTGATCGCGATCTTCACCGCGCAGATCGCCATGGGCTACGACAACGTCATGAACTACCTCCAGACGCTGTTCGGGTTCTTCAACGCGCCACTCTTCGCGACCTTCATCCTCGGCATGTTCTGGAAGCGGATGACCCCGACGGCGGGATGGGTCGGTCTCGTGTTCGGCACGCTGTCCGCCATCGCCGTCGACCGGCTCGCGGCGGCGGGCGTGATCGACCTGCCCGGCCAGGGAGCGGCCTTCCTGGCCGCCTCGACGGCGTTCGTGGTCGACATCGTCCTCAGCGTCATCGTCTCGCTCGTCACCGCGCCCAAGCCCGCATCCGAGCTCAAGGGCCTGGTCTACTCCGAGACCCCCCGTGAGGACCTCGTCGACCCGGACGAGGCGTCCTATCCCTGGTATCGGCGCACGATCCCGCTGGCCGGCATCGCGCTGGCGCTGGTCGTCGCCCTCAACTTCGCCTTCTGAGCCCGGCACCGAGAGGAGTCACCATGTCCCACGACACCACGACGGAAGGCACCCAGGCCCACAAGGCGGGAGCCTTCGACATCCGCAACATCATCGGCGCGCTGATGGGCGTGTACGGCGTGATCCTGGCGCTGGCCGGCATCTTCGGCGACCCGGAGCTCGACAAGACGGGCGACGTCAACGCCAACCTCTGGACCGGCCTCGTTCTCATCGTCGTCGCGGCCTTCTTCATCGGCTGGGCCCGGCTTCGGCCGATCGTCGTCCCCGAGGACGTCGACCGGCCCGACGACGACCCGACGCGCCCGGCACCGTCGCGGAAGCGCCCCCCGGCGCACTGACGCGGGACTAGGGTCTCCGCATGGAGAGCCCGGTGCCCGGCCTCGACCTCGACGCGCTCACCGACGAGCTCGACGAGCGGCTGCGTGCGGCCGACGCGGCCCTCGCCCGCCACTACCCGGGCGCGCGCCCCGGCCGCCAGCCGGTGCACACGGTGTACGTCCCGGCCGACCGCTTCCACGCCGGCCTCGTCGAGGAGTACGGCGCGACCGCGCTCCGTGCCACCGCGGACCACGAGGGTGTGCTGCTCGACCTGCTCGGCCCGTCGCAGGGCGACGACCTCCTGGCCCGGGTCCGGACCAAGCTCGCGACCGAGCCGGTGGAGGACGTGCGCATCGACCTCGAGGACGGCTACGGCAGCCGGCCGGACGAGGAGGAGGACCGCGACGCCCTCCGGGCTGCCGACGCGCTCCGCGCCGCCGTCGCGGACGGCACCGCACCGGCGGGCACCGGCATCCGGTTCAAGAGCCTCGAGGCGCCGACCCGGCGTCGCGGGGTGCGCACGCTCGCGCTCGTCCTCGAGCGCCTCGCGCAGGACGGGCCACTGCCGGACGGCTTCGTGGTGACGCTGCCGAAGGTGACCGCGGTCGAGCAGGTCGAGGCCCTCGTGCACGCCGCCGGACGGCTGGAGGCCGCCCTCGGCCTGGCGGAGCGGTCGCTGCGCTTCGAGATCCAGGTGGAGACCCCGCAGTCGATCCTGGGCCCCGACGGCACCGCGCTGGTCGCGCGGATGGTGCACGCCTCGCACGGCCGGTGCACCGGCCTGCACTACGGCACCTACGACTACAGCGCCTACTGCGGCATCGCCGCCGCCCAGCAGAGCCTCGACCACCCGGTCGCCGACCACGCCAAGGCGGTCATGCAGGCAGCCGCCGCCGGCACCGGCGTACGCCTCTCCGACGGCTCCACCAACGTGCTGCCGGTCGGCAGCCCCGACGAGGTGAGGTCCGCGTGGGCCACCCACCTCCGGCTCGTGCGCCGCTCGCTGGAGCGGGGCTACTACCAGGGCTGGGACCTGCACCCGGCCCAGCTGCCGACGCGCTTCGCGGCCACGTTCGCGTTCTACCGCGAGGGCTCGACGTCGGCGGCCGGGCGGCTGCGCACCTACGTCGAGCGCCGGGACTCCGGTGTCCTCGACGAGCCCGCCACGGCGCGGGCGCTCGCCGACTTCCTGCTGCGCGGCCTCGACTGCGGCGCGTTGACGGCGGCGGAGGTCGACGAGGCGACCGGGCTCGACACGCGAGCCCTGGCGGCACTGGCGCACCGCGCCGGGGGAGAGGCAGGCTGAGCCGATGGGGATCGTCCTGGGGCCGAACCGGTACGGCAAGGCGGAGACGCGCGTGGTCCGCATCGTGCGCGACACCCCGCGCCACGAGATCCGCGACCTCAACGTCACGACCGCGCTCCACGGCGACTTCGCCGCGGCGCACACCGACGGCGACCAGTCGCAGGTGCTGCCGACCGACACCCAGAAGAACACCGCCTTCGCCTACGCCAAGCAGCACGGCGTCAGCTCGCCGGAGGACTACGCGCTGGCCCTCGGGCGCCGGCTGGTCGACGCCACCCCGGCAGCCGAGGGGGCGCACGTCCGGGTCGAGGAGTACGCGTGGGACCGCATCCAGGTCGACGGCTCCGGCCACGACCACGCCTTCGTGCGCCGGGGCGGTGAGGTGCGGGTCGCGGAGGTCGACGTCGCACGCGACGGCGCCACCGTGGTCGCCGGCCTGCACGACCTGGTCCTGCTGAAGTCGACGGGCTCGGAGTTCAAGGGCTTCCTGCGCGACGAGTACACGACGCTGCCCGACGCCGACGACCGGATCCTGGCGACCGCCCTGCAAGCACAGTGGTCCTACCGCCCGGGCAGCGAGCTCGACTGGGACGCGACGTACGACGCCGTGCGCGCGCTGCTCCTCGCGACGTTCGCCACGACCTACAGCCGGGCCCTGCAGGAGACGCTCTACGCGATGGGCCGGGCCGTCCTCGAGGCGCACGACGAGATCGAGTCGATCTCGCTCACGGCCCCGAACAAGCACCACTTCATCGTCGACCTCGCGCCCTTCGGCCTCGACAACCCCGGCGAGGTGTTCATCGCCGCCGACCGGCCCTACGGCCTGATCGAGGCCACGGTCGTCCGCGAGGAGGAGGCCCGGTGAGCGCCACCAGGCCCGGCCTCGCGGCGTTCAACGAGATGCCGGCCGCCGACGCGCGCGCACGCCTCCGGGCGTGCCTCGACGCCCCGTGGTGGGCCGAGGCCGTCGCGGCCGCCCGCCCCTTCGCCGGCCTCGGCGAGCTCGAGGCAGCGATGGTCGCCGCCGCGGCGACGATGAGTGACGAGGACCTCGAGCAGGCGCTTGCCCGCCACCCGCGCATCGGCGAGCGCGCCGACGCTGCGCGGCACGACGCCGACCACTCGACGCGCGAGCAGGCGGGCGTCGACCGCACGGACGCCGACCTGGTCCGCGCGCTGGAGGACGGCAACCGGGCCTACGAGGAGCGCTTCGGCCGCGTCTTCATCGTGCGGGCGGCCGGGCGCAGCGGGCCGGAGATCCTCGACCACCTGCGCCACCGGCTCGACAACTCCGCGGAGCTGGAGCGGGCCGCGACGATCGACCAGCTCACCCAGATCGCCGTGCTGCGGATGAAGGAGGCGCTGTCCTGATGGCATCGCTGAGCACCCACGTCCTCGACACCGCGAGCGGCCGCCCGGCCGTCGGGCTGCGCGTCACCCTGGAGTCCGCGGGCGGGAGCGCGCTGGCCGAGGGCGTCACCGACGCCGACGGCCGGATCGGCGACCTCGCCGCGGACCTCGGGGCGGGCGACCACGTCCTGCGGTTCGCCACCGGCGCGTGGTTCGCCGGACACGGGACCACCGGCTTCTACCCCGAGGTGGTGGTGACCTTCACCGTCGCGCACGACGACCACTACCACGTCCCCCTGCTGCTGAGCCCCTTCGGCTACTCGACCTACCGGGGCAGCTGAGGGTGGCGCCCGAGGTCCTGCTCCGCGCCCACCGCGCGGTGGTCGGCGACGCGGACCTGCCGGTGTCGGTGCGGGTGCGCGACGGGGTCGTCGTCGCCGTCGGGGCGTACGACGAGCCGGCGGGCGCAGCCGACGTGGTCGCGCTCGCTCCCGACGAGGTGCTGCTCCCCGGGCTGGTCGACACCCACGTGCACGTCAACGAGCCCGGTCGCACCGAGTGGGAGGGCTTCACCAGCGCCACCCGCGCCGCGGCGGCGGGCGGTGTGACCACGATCGTCGACATGCCGCTCAACTGCATCCCGCCGACCACGACGGTGGCGGCGCTGGAGACGAAGCGGGCGGTCGCGCGCGACCAGGCCTGGGTGGACGTCAGCTTCTGGGGCGGCGCCGTGCCGGGCAACACCCCTGACCTCGCCTGCCTGCACGCCGCGGGAGTCCTCGGCTTCAAGTGCTTCCTGCTCGACTCAGGTGTCGAGGAGTTCCCGCACCTCCCGCCCGACGAGTTCGCCACGGCGATGGCCGAGACGGCGCGGCTGGGCGCCCTGATGATCGTGCACGCCGAGGACGGCGAGGCCGTGCTCGAGTGCGCCCACGGGGCGGCATACTCCGGCTTCCTCGCCAGCCGCCCGGACGCCGCCGAGGAACGCGCCATCGCGCTCGTCGTGGAGACGGCGCGTGCCACCGGTGGTCGCGCCCACGTGGTCCACCTGAGCGCGTCCGGAGCCGTGCCGGCCCTGCGGGAGGCGCGCGCCGCCGGGGTGGACGTGACTGTGGAGACCTGCCCGCACTACCTGTTCTTCGAGGCCGGCTCGATCGCCGACGGCGCCACCGAGCTCAAGTGCTGCCCGCCGATCCGTGGCGCGGACAACCGCGACGCGCTGTGGGCGGCCCTGGCTGGCGGCGACATCGACATGGTGGTCAGCGACCACTCGCCCTGCACCGCCGACCTCAAGCGGCGCGACGCCGGCGACTTCGCCGAGGCGTGGGGCGGCATCGCCTCGCTCCAGCTGGGGCTGCCCGTCGTGTGGACCGCGGCCCGCGACCGCGGGGTGCCGCTCACCGACGTGGTGCGCTGGATGTCGACCGCGCCCGCCCGCCGGGTCGGGCTGACCGCCAAGGGTGCGATCACCGCCGGCGCGGACGCCGACTTCTGCGTCTTCGCGCCCGACGAGCCGTGGACGGTCGACGCTGCACGGCTCCACCACAGGAACCCCGTCACGCCCTACGCCGGGCGTACGCTCACCGGCACCGTGCGCCGGACCTGGCTGCGCGGGGCGCCGATCGACCTGGCAGCGCCACCGAGGGGCCGCCTGCTGACGAGAGGACTGCCATGACGTACTGGGTTCCTACCGGAGGGCTGCCGGGACAGACCGAGCTGACCACCGGCGAGTCGGGCCGCGCGGTGTTCACCGAGGCCTACGCCGTCCTCCCGCGGGGCACCATGCGCGACATCGTCACCAGCCGCCTGCCGCACTGGGCCGACACCCGCTTGTGGGTGATCGCCCGCCCGCTGTCGGGCTTCGCCGAGACCTTCTCCTGGTACGTCGTCGAGGTCGCGCCCGGCGGCGGGTCCGACCGTCCCGACGACGACCCCGACGCCGAGGCGGTGCTGCTCGTCGTCTCCGGCACGGCGTCGCTGACGCTCGGCGGGGTCGGGCACCGGGTGGGCCCCGGCGGCTACGTCTTCGTCCCACCCGGCACGCCCTGGACGCTGCACAACCGGGGCGAGTCGCCCGCGACCTTCCACTGGATCCGCAAGGCCTACGAGCGCGTCGACGGGGTGGAGGTCCCCGAGCCGTTCGTGGTGCAGGAGGAGGACGTCGCGATCGAGGCGATGCCCGACACCGATGGCGCCTGGGGCACGCAGCGGTTCGTCGACCCGCTCGACGTGCGCCACGACATGCACGTCAACATCGTGACCTTCCAGCCCGGCGGCGCGATCCCGTTCCCGGAGACC
>CAZDAO010000170.1:0-7647 GCA_964503015.1 uncultured Nocardioides sp.
CATCGTCAACATCGACGTGACCGCCTACATCGGCGGCGTGCACGGCGACACCAATGCCACCTTCCTGGCCGGCGACGTCGACGAGGACTCGCGGCTGCTCGTCGAGCGGACCCGCGAGGCCCTCGACCGGGCGATCAGGGCGGTGAAGCCCGGCCGCCGGGTGAGCATCATCGGCCGTGTCATCGAGTCCTATGCCAAGCGCTTCGGCTACGGCGTCGTCCGTGACTTCACCGGTCACGGCATCGGCACGTCGTTCCACTCCGGCCTGATCATCCCCCACTACGACGACGAGCGCTTCGACGACGAGATCCGCGTCGGCATGACCTTCACCATCGAGCCGATGCTCAACCTGGGCACCCCCGACTACGACATGTGGGACGACGGCTGGACCGTGGTGACCAAGGACCGCCGCCGCTCGGCGCAGTTCGAGCACACCCTCCTGGTGACCGCGGACGGCGCCGAGGTGCTCACCCATCCCTGAGTCCCGGCTAGGATCCTCGGCGAGTGGGTCGGCCGGGCGGCCGCGGCTCCACGTGAGTGGGGTCGAGGAAGGTCCGGGCTCCACAGGGCAGGGTGGTGGCCAACAGCCACCCGGGGCAACCCGCGGGATCAGTGCCACAGAGAACAGACCGCCAGTCCCTCCGGGGGCTGGTAAGGGTGAAACGGTGGTGCAAGAGACCACCAGTACGCCGGGCGACCGGCGTAGCTAGGCAAACCCCACCCGGAGCAAGATCAGACAGGATGCGTCCGAGGGCGGCCCGCCCGAGCATCCGGGTAGATCGCACCAGGCGGCCGGCAACGGTCGTCGCAGATGGATGGTCGCCCCCGCTGTTGCGGGACAGAACCCGGCCTACAGGCCGACCCACTCCCCCGCTCGGCGCGTCGGACGACCACAAGTCGTGGCCGTACGACGACCCGAGCGTGCCGTCAGGACGCCGGACGATGTTCTGGTCGTCCGACGCGCCTGTGGATGACGCGAGCGCGCCATGGCAGCAGCGCGGGAGTCTGGACCGGTGGATCCCGTCGCAGCGCTCGAGCGTCTGGGAGGCACCGCGCGCACGGCCGACCTCCTCAGGCTCACGACCAGGCGACGGTTGCGCAGGGCCGTCGCACGCGGCCGCGTCCTCACGCCGTCGCGCGGTCGGCACTGTCTCCCGACCGCCGGCGAGGCCGTGGAGGCCGGTGCCCGCCTGACGGCCGTGGTCGGGCTGCGCAGCGCAGCGGCTCACCACGGGTGGGAGCTGGCGGTCCAGCCCGAGCATCCGGAGCTCATCGTGCGTCGCGGACGCAAGCTGACCCCTGACCAGCGGTCCGGTGCCTCGGTCAGATGGGCGAACCTCGCCGATGACCAGGTCCAGGACGGCGTCACCACTCCCCTGCGGACTGTTCTCGACTGCGCGCGGATCCTGCCGTTCGCCGAGGCGCTGGCGATCGCCGACTCCGCGCTCCGCCACGGCGACGTGACCCCCGACGAGCTCGCGGCCGTCGACGTACGAGGGGCTGGGGCAGCCGCCGTACGACGCGTGCTGAGGCACGCCGACGCCCGCGCTGCCAACCCGTTCGAGTCCGTGCTCCGGGCGCTGTGCATCGAAGCCGGGATCGAGGTCGAGCCGCAGGTCAGCCTCGATCTCGGGACCGGCGACGTCCGCCCCGACCTCGTGTGCCGTGTCCTCGGGCTCGTGATCGAGGCGGACTCCTGGACCTTCCATGCCTCACGCAAGGCGCACCGCCGCGACTGCGCCCGCTACAACCTCCTCGTGCTGCGGGGCTGGCGGGTGCTGCGCTTCACGTGGGAGCAGGTCATGCACGAGCAGGCGTACGTCACCTGGGTGCTCGCGGAGCTCACCCGGCCTGTCGGACGACCAGAAGTCCCGGGCGACCTCGCGCGCCCCGCGTGACGCGGCCGTGTCGGACGAGCTGTGGTCGTCCGACGCGCCGGGCCACCCGGTCAGTCGGCCCGGGTCTCCAGGGTGATGGTGCCCGCGCCACGGCTGACGTGGTCGGGGACGCCCGCGGCGTCGAGCTTGCGTTGCAGCTGCTTGAGGGTGAGGTCCAGGGTCCGTGCACGCGCGCGCGTGTCCTCGCCCCACAGGCGCGTCACGACCCGCTGGGCCGGGACGGGCTGGCCCGGCTCGGTGGCGAGGAGGGCGAGCGTGTCGAACTCGATGTCGGTGAGAGGCAGCAGCGTGGAGCCGACGTGCGCGTCGCGGGTGGCGGTGTCGAGGGTGAGTCCGGACGGCGTGGTGAGGCGTGCTGCGGGACGGGCGTCGCGACGACGGAGGACCTCGGTGACGCGCGCCCGCAGCTCGGCGAGCCCGAACGGCTTGGCGACGAAGTCATCCGCTCCGGCGGCGCGGGCGGCGGTGACGTCCTCGGGGCTGGTGCGGGCGGTGACGACGATGATGGCGCCGGTGTAGCCGCCGTCGCGGACGCGCTGGCACACCGTCAGCCCGTCGATGTCGGGCAGTCCGAGGTCCAGCAGCACCAGGTCGGGGGTGTCGCGGGAGATGGTCTCGATGGCAGCGGCGCCGGTGTCGACGTGGGTGAGGTCATGCCCGGCCCGCCGGAGGGAGCCCACGATCATGTCTGCGATGTCGACGTCGTCCTCGACGACGACGATGAAGGCACTCATCCCGAGAACTCCTTGGCTTGGTGCTGCGTCCCGGACTGTCCGTGCGCTGCAGCCACCATGGTACGTCGTCGGTACGGCGCTCGGGGCCGGGATGGCCTCGTCGTGGTGATCGCCACACCCAACCGGCCTGTCGGACGACCAGAAGTCCCCGGTCACCTCGCGCGCCCCGCCTGACGCGGCTGCGTTGGACGAGCTGTGGTCGTCCGACGCGTCGGGCTCAGCGGCCCGGCGAGCGGAGGCGGTCACCCCAGCTCCCACACCCATAGGCGCGGCCAATGAGTGCCACACCCAACGGGTCTTTGACGCACTACCTCCGACTTCGGACAATCGAGGTCCGGCAACGCAGATCAGGAGCGACATGGACCAGAGCCCGAGCGGCGTCCCCCAGCAGGCGCTCCCGTCAGGACCGGCGCCGCTGGAGGGCATCCGGGTGGTGGAGTTCGGCCACTACATCGCCGCCCCCGCGGCCACCCAGGTCCTGCGCGACCTGGGCGCGGAGGTGGTCAAGGTCGAGCCGCCAGCCGGCGACCAGGCCCGCTCGATCGGCGCCTACGGGGACGGCATCGTCCTGGCCTACAACCGCGGCAAGCGGTCGGAGCGGCTCGACCTGCGCTCCGGGGAGGGTCGTACGCGCGCCCTGGCCCTCGTGCGGGACGCCGATGTCGTGGTGCAGAACCTGCGCGCCGGCGCGATGCAACGCCTCGGCCTCGGGGTCGCCGACCTCCTCGCTGTGCGCCCCGACCTCGTCCACCTCTCCGTCACCGGGTTCCCGCAGGCGGGGCCCTCGGCCGACCGGGCCGGGCTCGACATCGCGGCGCAGGCCGAGAGCGGCATCATGGGCATCACCGGCACCGCCGACGGCGACCCCCAGCGGGTGGGCTTCCCGATCGCCGACGTGGGCGCCAGCTACGCCGTGGTCCAGGCCGTCCTGGCCGGGTTGTTCCGTCGCGAACGCACCGGGCTCGGGTGCGTCGGCGAGGTCTCGCTGCTGGAGGCCGCGGTGCACATGCAGGCGGCTATGTGGGGCGAGTGGCACGCCTCGGGACAGGAGCCCCGCCGCAAGGGCAACGGTCAGGCCACCGTCGCTCCCGCAGCCGACGTCGTCGCGACGCGCGACGGCCAGGTGGTGCTCTCGGCCTACACCGCCGACCACTTCGAGCGGCTGTGCGACTTCCTGGGCAAGCCGTGGCTGGTCACCGATCCCCGGTTCGCCGACAACCCTGCACGGGTCCGCCACCGCGCCGCGCTCCTCGCCGAGGTCAGCGAGGTCCTCGGCCTGCTCACGACGCAGGAGTGCGTGACGCGGCTGGGCGACCTCGGGCTCGTCGTCGCCGCGGTCCGCACGTACGCCGACGTGGCGGCCTCGCCCGACCTCGAGGCGAGCGGCCTGATGGTCCGCGGGACGGGCCCGGCCGGCGACCCGTTCGTGGTGCCGGGGCTGCCGTTCCGGCTCGCCGGCGTCACCGGCGCGGCTGACCACCGGGTGCCCGCCCTCGGCGAGCACACGCGCGAGGACGATCGATGAACGACCCGGCCGACGACGCCACCGCTTCCCGCAACACGAGCATCCGGGAGCTCGAGTGCTTCCTCGCGGTGGTCGACCACGGCAGCATCACCCGCGCAGCATCGGTGCTCTACCTCGCGCAGCCCTCCCTCTCCCAGATCATCCGGCGGCTCGAGGCGGAGCTCGGCGTGGAGCTGTTCCGCCGCGTCGGCCGCGGGCTGGTGCTCTCCCCCGCCGGCGAGGCGCTGATCGGCCCGGCCCGTCAGGTGCTGCGCGACCTGGCCCACGCCAGGAGCGTGGTGGCGTCCTACCGCGGCCTCGAGGGCGGACGGGTGGACCTGGCCGTGTCGGCGTCGCTGACGTCCAGCTTCCTGGCCGCGTGGGTCGGCGACTTCCGCCGCCGGCACCCGCACATCACCGTGCGCCTGACCCAGCACGACGGCGAGACGGACGAGATCGTCTCCCTCATCCGTTCCGGTGCCGCCGAGCTGGCGTACACCGTCACTCCGGTCTCCCGGCAGGGCATCGAGTGCACCCACATCGGGCAGGGAGAGATCGTGCTCGCCCTCCCCCGCGGCTGGGGCCACGACCTGCCCGACCCGGTGCCCCTGACGATGCTGCACCGGCTGCCGATGATCGTCGACCGCGGCTTCGGACGCAGCTACCTCGCCTCGATCCGGGACGACCTCGGTGTCGAGCCGGTGGTCGCCGTCGACATCAGCGAGTCGGGCGACCTGCTCCCGCTGCTCGCCGCCGGTGCCGGCGCGGCGCTGCTGCCGATGCGGCAGGCCATGGACGCGCGTCGACGCGGGGCCACGTTGCGCATGCTCGAGCCCCCGCCGGCGCGCGACATCTACGTGCTCACGGCGTCGTCGCTCACCATCCAGGCCCGCACCTTCCTCGACCTGAGCGTGGAGAACCTGACGCGATGGCACCGGGCCGTCGAGGCACGTACGTCCCAGGGCGCCTCCTTGCTGGACGCGGCCGTCGAGGCGGACAACGCCATCGAGGAGGCCTACGAGCGCCTGGTCGCCCGTGCCGTCCACGCCTCGCCCTGACGCTGGGCGCCGGCGACCGACCTATCCCGGCCCGGCCCCCCGCGCGTCCCGCGGGCCGTCGACGAAGATGTCCCATGACGGCGTGGTCCCACCGCCGTAGCCGCTGAGGTCGCTCACCCCCGCCTCGGCGAGCACGTCGACGTCCAGGAAGGTGTTGCCGGTGCACTCGCGCGCGGGTCTGGTGAGGACCTCGACCGCGGCGTCGGCGACGATCTCGGGACTGCGAGAGCCTTCGAGGGCCTGGTCGCCGCCCAGCAGGTTGGCCACGGCCGCGGTGGCGATCGTCGTCTCCGGCCACAGGCAGTTCGCCGCCACCCCGTGCCCGGCCTGCTCGGCTGCCCAGCCCAGCGTCAGCATCGTCATGCCGTACTTGGCGACCGTGTAGGCCGGGTGCCGTCCGAGCCACTCGGGCGAGAGGTTGAGCGGAGGCGACAGCGACAGCACGTGCGGGTTGTCGGAGCGGCGCAGGTGGGGCAGGCAGGCGCGGGTGAACAGGAAGGTGCCCCGCAGCTGGATCTGCTGCATCAGGTCGAAGCGCTTGACCGGCAGGTCGTCGGTCGACGCGAGCGCGAGGGCCGAGGCGTTGTTGACGCAGGCGTCGATGCGGCCGAACCGGTCCATCGCCCGCCCGACCACCTCGGCCACGGATGCCTCGTCGCGCACATCGCCGACCACGCCCAGGCCCTGCCCGCCGGCCGCCTCGATCTCGGCCACTGCTGTGTGCACGGTGCCGGGCAACCGGGGGTCGGGCACGTCGGTCTTGGCCAGGATGACGACGTTGGCGCCCTGGCGGGCCGCGGCGACGCCGATGGCGAGACCGATCCCGCGGCTCCCGCCCGACATCACGACCGTGCGCCCGCGCAGGGTCGAGCCCCCGGCGACGGGCTCTCGTTCGCTGCTCATGCGTTGCTCCGTTCGTCCACGTCAGTCACGTCCTCCACGTCGTCCACGTCGGTCACGTCCTCCACGTCGTCCGCGGTGGCCGCCGCCACGGCCCGGGCCCGCCGACCCGCCCGTGCCATCGCGGCGACGGAGACGAGCACCACGGCGAGGATCACGAGCGTGACCGGACGTCCGAGCAGGTATCCCGGGTCGCCGCTGGAGTAGGACATGGTCTGGCGCAGCGACGACTCGAGCGTGGGCTGGAGGACCACCGCCAGCACGAACGCGGCCATGCTGAAGCCGGAGGTCCGCAGCAGGTAGGCCAGCAGCCCGGCCACGAGCATCACCACCACGTCGAAGACCGAGTTGCCGTCGGCGTAGACCCCGATCGTGCACAGACCGACGATGAGGGGCATCATCGCCTGCGGCGGCACCGCGAGCAGCCGCGTGAACAGGCCCACCAGCGGCAGGTTGAGGACCAGCAGCATCAGGTTGCCGATGTACATGGCGGCGATGACGGTCCAGAACAGCTCGGGCTGGTCGGTCACGAAGGTCGGACCGGGCACGATGCCGTTGAGCAGCAGCGCCGCCAGCACCAGCGCCATGGTCGGTGCGAAGGGGATGCCCAGGACCATGAGGGGGATGAACGCCGCGCCGGCGGCCGCGTTGTTGGCCGCCTCGGGGCCGGCGACACCCTCGACGGCACCGTGGCCGAACTCCTCGGGTCGCTTGGAGACCTTGCGCTCCAGCACGTAGGAGGCGAACGTCGACAGCACGGCGGCGGGCCCGGGCACCAGCCCGAGCAGGAACCCCACCACGGAGCCTCGCGCCGCGGCGGGGGCCGCGCGGCGTGCCTCGGCGCGGCTGGGCAGCAGCTCGCGCATCGACGGGGCACGGAGTGGCCCGACGCGACGCTGCGGGCCGGCCATGGTGAGCGCCTCGGCGATCCCGAACACACCCATCACCAGCGCGATGAAGCTGAACCCCTGCGCGAGGGTGGTCGAGCCGAAGGTGAACCGGAGGTCCCCGCCGGCCGGATCGATCCCCACCGTGCCCACCGCGAGCCCCAGGCAGATCATCACCACGGCACGGGCGGTCGATCCGTGCGACAGGGCGGCCAGCAGCACCAGCCCGGCCAGGCACAGCGCCATGTACTCCGGCGGGCCCAGCTTGACGGCGTACGCACTCAGCGCGGGCGCGAACAGCATCAGCCCGACGATCGAGAGGGTCCCGGCGAGGAAGGACGACAGCGCGGCGATGGTCAGCGCCGGTCCCGAGCGTCCCTTGCGGGTCATCTGGTTGCCGTCGATGGCCGTCACCACCGAGGACGCCTCTCCGGGGATGTTCAGCAGGATCGACGTCGTCGAGCCGCCATAGGTCGAGCCGAAGTAGATCCCGGCGAAGAGGACGAGTGAGCCGGTAGGGCCGACCTGCGTGGTCACCCCCAGCAGGACGGACATGGCGCCGATCGGGCCGATGCCCGGGAGCACGCCGACCAGGGTGCCGAGCACCACCCCCGCCACGGCGAGCAGCAGCAGCGTGGGGTCGGCGAAGGCAGCGAACCCTGCCCC
>CAZDAO010000171.1:0-7644 GCA_964503015.1 uncultured Nocardioides sp.
CCTGGACCCAGCTCGGGACCGGCGTCACCATCTGCGACACCCCCGCACGCGGCAGCCGAGCTGCTCACCACCCGCCCACCCGGGCTACCCGCCGCGCACAAGGCGGTGCTCGGGGCGTACAACGACACGGGTGCGCTCGTAGCCGTCGTCGATGTCCTCCGCGGCTGGCCGGACGACCACACCGCACACATCGGACTCCTGCAGACCCATTCGGCCTACCAGGGACGCGGGATCGGCCGTCGCACGCACGAGCTGCTGCTCGAATGGGTGGCCCGTTGGCCCGAGGTGCAGCGGCTGCGGGCCACCATCGTCGCCACCAACGCCACGTTCGCCAACCCGTTCTGGACTGCACTGGGCTACCACCCGGGTGACACCGCCACGCCCTACCTGGCCGGCGACGAGCCGACCACCGCCCTGGCCTGGACACGCGAGCTCCCCAACGGTCCCAGCCCGGAGCGCTTCGCAAACGTCGGAGACGTCACCGTGTGCTACCAGACCTTCGGCAACCCGACGTCACCCACGATGCTGCTCGTCATGGGGCTGGGCTTCCAGCTGGTGCACTGGCCCGACGCGTTCTGCCGCCAGCTAGCAGATCACGGGTTCCACGTCGTCCGGTTCGACAACCGCGACGCCGGCCGGTCCACCCACCTGCCCGGTGCCAGGTACACCCTCGACGACATGGCCGACGACGCAGTCGGGCTCCTCGACCACCTCGGCGTTGCGACCGCACACGTCGTCGGTGCCTCGCTCGGGGGCATGGTGGCGCAGCTGATCGCGATCCGGCACCCGAACCGCGTGGCCTCACTCGCCTCGATGATGTCCACCACCGGGCAGCGCGGGAAGGGGCGCACCTCCCCCGTGCTGCTTCGCCACCTCATTGCACGCCGGCCCCGCACCGAAGAGGAAGCCATCGAACGCCGCGTGCGAATCTTCGAGGCTGTCGGGTCCACCGGTCTCGACCAGGACCTCGACGAAGTTCGTCGGGCGACGAGAGCGGCGTTCCGTCGCGACCCCGACGCCCGCGACGGACGGACCAGGCAGCACCGAGCGGTACGCACCGCGTCCGATCGCACCTCCGCGCTCGCGAGCCTGACGGTTCCGACGGTAGCCATCCACGGCACAGCCGACCGCATGTGCCACCCCTCCGGCGGGCGGGCGACCGCCGCCGCCATCCCCGGCGCACGACTCGAGCTGGTCGAAGGGATGGGGCACGACCTGCCCCCTGCCGCCTGGCCACGCATCATCACCGCCCTCACCCACAACGCCCGGACGGCCGACCCACACCTGCGCGGAGGGTCGCAATGATGCGCAACACCCCGCGGGCCTTCGTCGGGACCGTGATGTTCCGCCTCCAAGACCCGCCGGCCACAGGTGTCGGCGAAGCCGTCGAGCGACAGGTGGGCAACCTGCCCGGTGTCAGCTTCTGCGACGTCGACGAGGCTGCCGGCCTGCTCATCGTCACCGCCCGAGAACCCGTGGAGCGCGCCGACGTGCTGACCGTCCTGGACCGGCTCGATTGCCGGGCGGCCCAGTGACCGACTCGGCCGCGACCCGATACCGAACCAGGCAAAGGCCGCGACATCGGCTCTGTTCCGGTGTCGGTTCGGCTCGATAGGGTGCCGCCGTGCTGAGGGGACGGGAGGCCGAGCAGACAGTACTGCGCGCGCTCATCGAGCGCGCCGCAACCGGCGACGGAGCCGCGCTGGTCCTGCGAGGTCAGCCGGGCGTCGGGAAGTCCGCCCTGCTCGATGACGCGGTCGCGGCCGCCCGGGGCGCGGTTGAAGGTACTGGTGTGACCGTGCTCCGCACGCGGGGTGTCGAGTCCGAGGCGCCGTTGCCCTTCGCGGCGTTGCACCGTCTGCTCCGTCCGGTGCTCGACCGCCTCGACCAGATCCCGGCGCCTCAGGCCCGAGCGCTGCGCGCTGCGTTCGGCGAAGAGACTGCGACCGCCGGCGACCGACACCTGGTCTACCTCGCCACGCTGAACCTGCTCTCCGAGGCCGGCGGAGACCAACCCGTCCTCGGGGTCATCGACGACGCCCACTGGCTCGACGACGCCTCCGCCGCAGCCCTGCTGTTCGTGGCACGACGACTCGAAGGCGAAGCGGTCGCACTGATGTTCGCCATCCGGGACGACGAGTCCGGAGCCTTCGACACACCGGACCTCGCGACCCTCACCGTGGGCGGGGTCGCAGCTGCCGCTGCCGGCGAGCTCATCGCCGACCAAGCCGCTGCTCCGATTGCTGCCCATGTGCTCGAAGAACTCGTCGAAGTCACCGACGGCAACCCGCTCGGCCTCATCGAGCTGAGCGGCACGCTCACCGCCGACCAGTTGACCGGACAACACCGTCTCCCCGAACGGCTTCCGCTCACCGAACGTGTCGAGCGCGCTTTCCTCGACCGCTTCCGCAAGCTCGATACCGCAGCCCAGACCGTGCTCCTGGTCGTGGCCGCCGACGACTCCGGCCACCCCGCCACCGTCGCCCGGGCTGCCGCCATCCTCGGCGCACCCCACGACGCGTTCGACACTGCCGAGGAGTCAGGACTACTCCGCATCAACTCGGACGGGCTCATGCTCCGCCACCCGCTCGTACGGTCCGCCATCTACGGAGCCGCCACGAGCTCACGGCGCCGGCAGGCCCACCGGGCGCTTGCCGACGCCCTCACCGGAACCGCCCACGAGGACCGCCGCGCCTGGCACCTGGCTGCGTCCGTCGACGGCCCTGACCCCGACGTCGTCGCAGCGCTCGACGAGGCCGCCCAGCGCTCGAGTCGCCGCGGCGGCCATGAAGCAGCCGCCGCCGCATGGGCCCGCGCCGCCGAGCTCACCTTCAGCCCCCACGAGCGCGCCCAACGCCTGTTGGCCGCCGCCGGGGCCAATCTCGCCGCCGGCCGCCCGCTTGAGACCGACCTCCTCACCCGTGCCGCACTCGTGGACGCCGACGACCCGCTCCTGCGCGCGGAACTCCTTCAGCTTCAAGGCCAGGTCGAGTGGAACACCCGATCCCTCGACGACGGGTATCGGATCGTGTGCCACGCAGCCACCACCGCAGCGCCCCACGATCCTGCACACGCGCGGGTCCTCGCCATGCTCGCCGCAGCCCTGGCATCCTTCGGCGCCCGCTCGGCCGACGCTCCCGACCCCTCCACCATCGTCGAGCCGCCCGCACCACAGGCAGCACCAGAGGAACTTGTCGCCGGCTTGCTGCTCGACGGATTCACCGCCGTCATCCGCAACGACTGGGCGACCGCAGCCACGGCGTTGCGACGCGCCTGGGACATCCCGCTGCCCCTGACGGCACCACCGCTGCTCCACGCCAACCTCGCCATCGCGACCATGCACCTGGGTGATGACGAGCGGGCAATCGGCCTGCACGACCTCCAGCTCCAGCACGCCCGCGACACCTCCGCCGTCAACATGATCGAGCACGCCCTCACCCGAGGCGTCGTCTTCCGCATCGCTACCGGCGCGTGGAGCGAAGCCGCATCGGCCGCCCAGGAAGCATTGCTGCTCGACCGCAACCTCGGCCTGCACGAGCTCGTCGCCCTACCTCTTGCCGAGCTCGCCGTCATCTCGGCGTTGCGCGGCGACGCGGCCGCCCCGCAACACCTGCGCGAACTCGACGTCGAACTCGAACAGCGTCCGCCTCACGGCGCGGTCGCGGGAATCGTGCGCGGACTCGCGCACTGGGCCGCCGCTCGGCAGTCCGACGTCACACCCGCCACAGCCCTGCACCACCTGCAACAGATCGACCTACCCGTAGCACGCTGGTTGACCGCGCTCGACCGCATTGAGACCGCCGTGCGCGCCGATCGGGTGAACCTCGCCAAGGAGTGGCTCGACGAGCTCCACGCCTTCGCTGAGGGAACCGACATGGCATGGGCCTGGGCCGCGGTCTACCACGCACAAGCCCTGGTCGGCGACGGTGACGCCGAGGAGAACTTCGGCAAGGCGTTGGAATGGCACGCCAAATCGCCCCGCCTCCCCGCCCGCGCCCGAACCCAGCTGGCCCTTGGTGAGCACTTGCGCCGTCGCCGCCGTCGCACCGACGCGCGAGTGCCACTGCGCGAAGCCCTCGACACGTTCGAGAGCCTCGGCGCCGGGTTCTGGGCCGAACGGGCCCGACAAGAGCTACGAGCCTCCGGTGAGACCGCCCGACGTGGCGCCAACCTCGTCGCCACCGGCCTCACACCGCAAGAGTCACAGATCGTCGGCCTCGTACGGGAGGGGCTGAGCAACAAGGACGTCGCCACTCGTCTGTTCATCAGCCCCCGGACGGTCGACTTCCACCTGCGCAACGTGTACTCGAAGCTCGGCATCACCTCGCGCACCGAACTCGCGGCCCTCGCCGGCGACCTCGCCTGACCCAGGCCCGGCAGGGCCAGGTCGCCCCCGACCCGGCAATCTCCCCGGCGATTTCCCCGGCGCGATCACGCCGCCGTCGAGAACACGATGGTGACTCCACCACCGCACCTGAGGAGATCACCATGACCAGCTACCTGTTCTACCAAGCCACTGCCAAGCACGAGATCCAGCGCCGGCTGCGAGCCGCTGAGAATGACCGCCTCGCACGCCTCGCCCGAGGGCCCCGCCGCTGGCCCACTCGGCCGCAGGGCTCCCGCTAACCCCCGACCACCCACCTCACGGGAGACCGCATGCCACACACCACACGAGCCGCGGCGACCCCGTCCGGGCTCCTCGTAGCGACGACCGCCCTCATCGTGGTCGACGTGCAGCGCGGGTTCGACGACTCGGCCTTCTGGGGACCACGCGACAATCCTGACGCCGACCGCAACATCGCCTCACTGGTTGACGCCTTCACCGCGGCGGGCCTGCCCATGGTGTTCGTGCAGCACGACTCGACCAACCCGAACAGTCCGCTTCACCCGAGCCGGTCGGGCAACCACCTCAAGGAATACCTCGACACCGCCCAGCCTGACCTGTTGGTCCGCAAGAGCGTGAACTCCAGCTTCCACGGCACCCCTGACCTGAATCGATGGCTGCAACGGAAACAGGTCGACGGGCTGGTGATCTGCGGCATCACAACCAACCACTGCTGCGAGACCACGGCACGCGTCGCTGGCAACCTCGGCTACCGAGTGCTCTTCGCAGCCGACGCCACACACACTTTCGACCGCATGGGCCCCGACGGCCGCGGGCTTACCGCCGACCAGCTCGGGGACGCCACCTGCATCAACCTGCATGACGAGTTCGCCACGGTGGTCACCACGCGGAGCGTCATCGCGACACTCTCACGCCGCAGTTGAGGTGCGCGGCCGCTCGTCGAGACACACCGCAGGACGCCCATGCGTCAGGTGCCACCGGATTGAGGGAAGCGTCGAGTTTCGCCGATCGAGTTGAGACCGCAGGCAGACCCAGTGCGCGCCTCGGAGCAGCGGTCGGGCGACGTCGAGTGACTGTGGGACTGGCGGGCTCTCCCGGTGGGCCCCCTGTTCCGGACGGACGACCCCTCAGATGGTCCCGAGGACGCTCAGGACATGGCGTCGCTCGAGCCGCCCTGATCTGGGGTGGGTGCGAACGTCGTCGGTCGCAGACCAGCCGGCTCGCCTATACACCTCGACGGCCCGGGCGTTGTCGTCGTAGACCCACAGCTCCACCTCGGTTCGCGACGTCTCTCGTGCGTACTCCGTGACGTCGGACAGGAGACGGCTCGCGATACCACCACCCCACGCGGCTGGGTCGACACCCAGGTAGAGGATCTCCAGGCCGCGGCGCTGCACAACGACAACGGCGAATCCAACGGCCTGCTTGCGCAGGTAGGCCAGGTGGAGCGTCGCGTCGGCAGGTCGCAGCCCTCCCTCGATGATCGGCAGCGCCGCCTCAACCGGAGCCCGTTCCGGTTTGTTGTCGCGCTTAGCGGTGGCGACAGCCCAGATCCGGGCCGCCTCCCACTGGCTGGAGGGATCGCGATCGCGGACCACCGCAACGCCACTGGTATCGAGCACGCGCCCATGATGGCTACGGGAGCCGTCAACGAGCAACCCGATGAACGCGCCCTTGCGGACCCACGTCGTAGTGGGTGGCCCAGTGTCACGAAGCACCCACAGCCCGGTCTCGTCCGAGCCGCACCCGCATCCGGCGTTCTTCGCACGCCCTGCGGCCACGAAGATCGTTCATCGTGCCGACGCCTGCGCCGTGTGTGTGTGGAGGGTAGACAGAGAGATGCGTGGCGCCCGGCCGGGCCCCGTGCGCGCTCAGGGACGAAGGTGGGACCAGGCAGCAACCGCGAGCATCTGCGCGTCCGTGGAGGCACTGGGGTTACGGAACGGAACGTTGGTGACGTCGCCAGCGTAGTAGCCGTTGTGCGGGTGTCGAGGGTGAATTGGCAGCGAGCAGCTGCGCGGACACCTCCGGGGATACGAGACCCCCGGACCGGTCGGCGAGCAGGTCGCCCACCGCCGTCCGGTCGAGGCCGTTCAAGCAGAGAGCGGGCAGGTCTCCGGCGTCGAAGGTGCGCACGTCCCCGTCTCGGGCTCCGAACAGCAACGCGACGCGCTCCATGTTCAGGCGCCGGGCCGCAAAGAGCAGAGCCGCGGCTGACGCCTCGTCCGGCCAGTGGGCGTCGTCGATGACGGCGACGACCGGCTGCATCTCGGCCGCGGCCGAGAAGATGTTCAGGGTGCCCAGAAACACCCGGAACCGGTCACCATCGGCCGCGCTCGGAGAGCCGTCCTCATCGTGGACCTCCTCCCCGAACGCCACCCGCAACGCGTGGGCCTTGGGGCGCCGCGATGTCATCCGCATGCCGGCGCATCAGCGGCCGCGCAACAGCCGCTGCAGCGCGGCAAACGGTAGCGGCGCCTCAGACTCGATGCCCTGGGTGCGGAGCACCGTGACGCTTGGGTCGACCAGCAGAGGGGCGACGGCGTCGGCCAGCAGTGCGGACTTCCCGACGCCCGGCTCGCCGCGCACGACCAGCACGCCTCCGGTCCCCGCACGTGCCGACTCAAGCAGGGCACCGATCTGCGCCTGCTCGATCCCCCGCCCGTGGATCCGCACGGCGCGAGATCACCTCCATCGCACGACATCGCGCCGGACCGAACCTTGCATCGGCCGCCACCAGCGCCCATGCAGAGCCTCGCCGCGTCACCGGCGCTACGGACGAGGAACCTGGTGACGAACCCGGTGATTCAGCCGGTGCGACCCCATCCCCCGCCGGCGCAACATCAGTCCAGTCACTTCGCCACCCGGGCGGAGCCCCGCACAGACAGGACACGCGCATGCAGACCTCCAGCCCCGCCACCCGCACCACGACCAGCCTTCAGGTAGCCGGCATGACCTGCGACCACTGCGCCATGGCCGTCGGCCGTGAGCTCGACGCCCTGCCCGGCGTCCAGACCGTCCAGGTCAGCCTGCCCACCGGTGAGGTCACGGTCACCCACGACCAGCCCCTGGACCCGCAGCAGGTCGCCCACGCGATCGACGAGGCCGGCTACCAGCTCGTCTCCTGACGCATCACGCCCTTCCGAGGGCCTCGCAGCTCACCGCATCCCCTGCCACAAACGGAGCACACCATGACCGTGACCACCCCCAACAGCGCCCACCCTGGGACCAACACCCCGGCCCCGGGCAGCGAGAACACCACCGTCGAGTGCACCCTCGACATCGGCGGAATGACCTGC
>CAZDAO010000172.1:0-7642 GCA_964503015.1 uncultured Nocardioides sp.
GCGAGGGCGGCCAGCCGCATCGTCGAGGCGACGGTCGTCGCGCCGTGCAGCCCCCGCGAGACGACGTAGGGCAGGTCGCGGATGGACACCTTGACGACCGACTCGTCGGAGGCGAGCAGCTCGAGGTCGTCGGGGGAGAGGCCGACGGTCGGCTTCCCGTGCAGCACCGCAATGGTGGCCGGAACGGCGCCGCCCTCGCGGACGATGCCCTCGACGGTGCGGGCCATCTCGACGTTCTGCGGGTAGGGCATCCCGTGGCTGATGATCGTGCTCTCCAGCGCCACGACGGGCTGCCCGGACGCGAGCGCGTCACGCACCTCGGAAGTGATCGTCAGCATCGGTGACCTCTCTCGGAGTCGGAAGCGGGAAGGTGGCCACGGCGTCGGCCAGGTCGGGGCGAACGGTGTGGGGGCTGGTGATCGTCGCGGCTGCTGCCCGGTGGCCCTCGCGTGCCGCGTCGACCGGGTCTGCCCCTCGGAGCCACGCCGCGATCCAGCCGGCGAGCATGGCGTCCCCGGCGCCGGTGACGTCCACGACCTCGACCGGGATGGCGGGGAGGTGCACGGGACGCGCACCCTCGCGGCAGATGTACGACCCGCGCGCTCCCTCGCGCATCCAGACGTGCTGGACGCCGCGGTCGTACAGGTCGTCGACGGCGCTCCACGGGTCGTGCGGCCGCCCCACGAGGGCACCGATCTCGTCGGAGTTGGGCGTCACGAGGAGGAAGTCCTGCACCTCGAAGGCCAGTCGGGCCGCCTTGGCGACCGACACCGGCTCGAAGGCGACCGGCACCCCGGCGGCGGCAGCGGCCGCGCGCACCTTGGCCACCTGGGCGGGTGCGAGGTTGCCGTCGACCACGACGAGGGCGGCGTCGTGGAGGTGGAGGGTGTCGAGCTCGAGGGCGTCGATGATCGCCATGTCCGACACGGCCGCCAGGAGCTCGCCGCGGTCGTCGAGGACGGCGGTGTAGGTGCCGGTCGCGCCGGGCACGCGTCGTACGGACGAGACGTCGGCGCCGCAGGCGGCGGTCACCCGCAGCGCCTCGTCGCCGAAGGCGTCCTCACCCACCGCCGAGACGAGCCGCACGGGCGCGCCGAGCAGGCCGAGGCAGGCAGCGATGTTGCGGCCGACCCCGCCGGGCGAGATCCGGGTGTGGCCGGGGTTGCTGGTCGCGGGCACCAGCGGCGCCGAGGTGCGCGCGACGACGTCCATGTTGGTCCCGCCGACGACCACCACCCACTGGTTCACGCGCAGATCCTGACAGACCCTCAGATCTCGTCGTCGACGTACGACGGTCGCGCCACGCGCAGGCCAGCGAGGGTCAGCGGCACCGAGGTGAGCGCGAGCAGCACGATGACCAGCGACCAGCCACCGGTCGCGTCGTGGATCAGGCCGACGACGAAGGGCCCGATCGCCGCGAGCGCGTAGCCGATCGGTTGCACGAAGCCGGACAGCTGCGCGGTGACCGAGGGGTGGCGGGTGCGGGCGGTGATGAGGGCGATCGCGGTCGGGAAGGCGAGGCCGGACAGGCCCAGCAGGGCCGCCCAGAGCCAGGGGACGGTGGCCGGTGCGAGGAGCAGGCCGAGGTAGCCCAGGGCCAGTGAGACGCCGAAGGTCACCATCCAGGCGTGCAGGCCCTGGCTGCGAGCGATGACGGTCGGCATGGCCAGCGCGCCGAGGATGCCGACGCCGGAGAGCAGCGCCTGGAGCGCTCCGGCCGAGGAAGCGGACAGCCCGGCGTCGCGGTAGATCTGGGGCACCCAGCCGAACTGCACGTAGGCGTGCATCGACTGGATGCCGAACAGCACGGTGAGCGCGACGGCGGTCGGCGAGTGCACCATGCGACCGCTGGGCGGGGCGTCGCCGCTGACGCTGTGCTCCGCCGGGGAGCGGCGCTCGTGCAGCGCGAGCCACGCCCACAGCGGCAGCGCGACGAGCAGCAGCACGCCCCACATGCCGAGGCCGGCCCGCCACGAGTCGGTCGCCTCGGTCACCGGTGCGGTCGCGAGCGCGCCGATCGTGCCGCCGACCACGAGGCCGGTGCCGTAGACGGTCATCAGCACCACGGCGTGCCCGTGGGCCTTGACCCAGGCCGGCACCAGGACGTTGCCGACCGCCATCCCGGCCAGGGCCAGCACGGACAGCAGCAGGAACAGTGGGACGCTGTCGGTGGTGACCCGCAGGAGCAGGCCGGCCGTGGCGGCGAGGAGCCCGAGCGCGATGCCGGTCGTCATCCCGACCCGCCGCGCGAAGCCCACGGCCAGTGCGCCGACGAGGCCGAAGCAGAGCCCGGGCAGCCCGGTCATCGCGCCGGCGATCCCGGCGCTCATGCCCAGGCCGTCGCGCACCTCCTCCAGCACCGGTCCGGGCGACGACGCCCCGGGGCGCAGGTCGACCGAGACGAGGACGACGGCGGCGAGCAGGACGCCGAAGGACAGGGTGCTCGTACGACGGGTGGAGGAGCGGGGGCGGGCATCAGCGTCGGACACGTGCCACGACCCTAGGCAGCAGGAGCAGCAGCCCGAGCACGAGGGTCGCCACGACGACGAAGGCCGGTGCGGTGCCCTGGCCGCTGACCTGCCGCAGCACCATGCCGCCGAGGAGCGCGCCGAGCCAGACCACGACCCCGGAGCCGAGGGCCGCGGGCGGACGGCGGGTCGCCACGAGGGCCGCCCACGCGAGCAGCGTGCCGGCGAGGAACGGCCAGGCGGTGGTCCACCAGCCAGCCAGGGTCAGCGTGTCGTGGTGGGAGAGTCGCCCCGCCACGGCGAAGGCGCCGACGAGCAGGAGGTCGACGGCGAGCCACATGGCCCCGAGCCTAGGCCGACTACCCTCGGCACCATGACCTCCGTCGTCGTACGGTCCGTGCCACCGTCCGTCCGGTCGAGCGTCCACTGGGGCGTGGCCCACGGCCTGCCGACGCTGGTGCTGCGCCGCGCCGCCGAGCGCGGCGACCTGCAGGCGCGGCTGATCCAGGTCGGGGCGCGCGGCACCGACGACGTCTTCGACCTGATCGAGGAGATCCGGTCGCGGGGCCCGCTCTACCGTTCGCGCATCGGGTACGTCGCCACCAGCCACGCCGCCGTACGCCACCTGCTCACCAGCGACGACTTCCGCTCCGGGTTCCCGACCAACGAGGGACCGCTCGGCAAGGTGGCGCGGTGGGCGGCGCCGCGGACGCTGCACCCCGTGGAGCCGCCGTCCCTGCTGGTCACCGAGCCACCCGACCACACGCGCTACCGCAGGCTCGTGACGCGCGTGTTCACGATGCGGGCGGTGGAGAGGCTGCGCCACCGCACCGAGGAGATCGCCACCGAGCTGCTCGACGCCCTCGAGCCGCGGGCGGCCGGTCCCGTCGACCTCGTGGCGGCCTACTGCTCGCTGCTGCCGGTGACCGTCATCGCCGAGATCCTCGGCGTCCCGGAGGGGGAGCGGGCCCGGGTCCTGGACTTCGGCTCCGCCGCCGCGCCCAGCCTCGACCTGGGGCTCGGCTACCGCCGTTACCGCGCCGTGTCGCGGGCGCTGGAGCAGTTCGACGCCTGGCTGAGCCGGCACCTCGACGACCTGCGCCGCGACCCCGGTGACAACCTGCTCAGCGAGCTGGTCGCGGCCCGCGACGAGGGGGTTGGACTCGACGAGACCGAGCTGAAGGCGACCGCGGGGCTGGTGCTCGCGGCCGGCTTCGAGACCACGGTCAACCTGCTCGGCAACGGGATCGCGCTGCTCCACGACCACCCCGACGAGCGCGCTCGCGTCGCGGCCGACCCGTCGCTGTGGCCCAACGTGGTCGAGGAGGTCCTGCGCCTCGACCCGCCGGTGCTGCTGACCGGGCGGATGGCGGTCCGCGACACCGAGCTGGCCGGGCAGCCGATCCGCGCGGGGTCGATGGTCACGGCGATCCTCGGTGGGGCCAACCGCGACCCCGAGGTGTTCCCCGACCCGCTGCGCTTCGACGTCGCACGCCCCAACGCCCGGGACCACATCGCCTTCTCCGCCGGGCGCCACCACTGCCTCGGGGCCCAGCTGGCGCGGATGGAGGGTGACGTCGGGCTCCGGGCGATCTGGGAGCGGTTCCCCGACCTGCGGCTCGAGCTGGGAGCCCGGCGGCGGGAGACCCGCATCCTGCGCGGTTTCGAGACGCTTCCCGCCACGCTTCGCCCCTGACGGCTCCGAAGGCGGTAGGTTCCCCCGGTGCCGAACCGGGGAGCAGCGCGCCTGCTCGTGCTGCTGCTCACGACCGTCCTGCTCGCCCTCGCCGGTCCCGCCACCGCGGACGACGCCGTCCCGCAGCCGGTGCTCAACGCCGACTTCCCCGACCCGGCGGTGGTCGCGGCGCCCGGCGGTCTCGTCGCCTACTCCACCGGCGACCGCGTGCCGCACGCGTGGGCCCGGCGCGCCGACGGCAGCTGGCGGCGCGGCCGGGGCGTGCTGACCCACCGGCCGTCGTGGTCGCGCGACGGCGGGATCTGGGCGGTCGACGTGGTCCGCGTACGCCGCCAGTGGCTGCTCTACTACGCCACCCCGGTGCAGGGGATGGGGGAGCACGGGCGCTGCATCGGCGTCGCGCGGTCGGCCTCGCCCCGCGGCCCGTTCCGCCCGGTCGGCAGCCGGCCGCTGGTGTGCCCGTCGTACGCCGGGACCCCGCTCGCCCAGGACCCGCTCCTGCCGCGCGACCCGACGCTGCCGCGGGCGGGCGTGATCGACCCGTCCTACTTCCGCGACCAGGACGGGGCGTCCTACCTCGTCTACAAGACCGACCGGACGCCGTCGACGATCCGGCTGGTCCGGCTGACCGACGACGGGCAGGCCGTCGCCCCCGGTGCCGTGAGCGCGGAGCTGGTGCGGTCGCCAGGGGTGATCGAGAACCCGTCGATGGTGTGGCGCGAGGGCGGCTACGTGCTGCTGCTGTCGGAGGGTGACTGGACGCGCTGCGGCTACCGCACCCGCTGGCTGCGCTCGGCCTCCCTGGTCGACTGGACGGCGGCGTCGACCGGCATGCTGCTCGACACCGCCCTGACCGGGCTCTGCGGACCGGGTGGCGCCGACCTGGTCGACGGCGGCGCGACGCGGCTCTTCCTGCACGGCTGGACCTGCCGCGGCACCCGGCAGCCGTGCACCGGTCGCGGCAAGTGGGACCACAAGCCGCGCCAGCGGGGGATCCGGTCGATGTACGCCGCCACGCTGCACTGGCCCGGTGGTGTGCCCGAGGTCACGGGCTGGCTCGGGCCGCGCTGAGATCTGCTCGACCTAGGCTCGGCGCATGGCCTCCGAGTGGGACACCCACACCTCGCTGACCGCCTCGCGTGAAGGATCCTTCGACGCCGAGCTCGACCCGGGCTGGACGGTCGGCGGCGGCGTCAACGGCGGCTACCTCCTCGGCATCATCGGCAAGGCCGTCGCGGAGACGCTGCCCGCGAAGCCGCATCCGCTGTCGGTGAGCGCCTACTACCTCTCCGCCTCCCGTCCCGGCCCGGCGCAGGTCTCGACGAAGGTGCTGCGCGAGGGCGGGAGCGTCGCGACGGTCGCCGCCGAGCTCGGCCAGGAGGGCACCACGCGCATCACCGCCCTGGCGACGTACGGCGACCTGCGCGCGATGCCGTCCGACGTCGCCACCACCGCCGTCGAGCCGGGGCTGCCGCCGGTCGACGAGTGCGTCCCCGGCTCGCTGGCGCCGGAGGAGACGCGGCGCCTCGCGCCGATCATGGACCGGTTCGACATGCGCTTCGACCCGGCGTGCGTCGGGTGGGCGATGGGGGCGCCGAGCGGGCGCGGGCACATCCAGGCCTGGTTCCGGATGGCCGACGGCCACGACGTCGACCCGGTCGGGCTGCTGATGGTGTGCGACGCCCTGCCGCCGGTGACCTTCGACCTCGGCCGCCCCGGGTGGGCGCCCACCCTGGAGCTGACGGTCCACGTCCGCGCCGTCCCCGCGCCGGGCTGGCTCAAGGTCTCCCACCGCACCCGCAACGTCGCCGGCGGGATGTTCGAGGAGGACTGCGAGGTCTGGGACTCCGCCGGCCGCCTCGTCGCCCAGAGCCGCCAGCTCGCCATGCAGCCGCGCCCCTGAGTCGGCGTACTGGACCTTGAGTCGCTCAGAGACTCAACGTGCATCCCGGGCGTGTCGGGGGGCGTGCTGGACCTTGAGTCGCTCAGAGACTCAACGTGCATCCCGGGCGTGTCGCTGCGGTCCGTCATGCGGGTCCGACCGGATGGGTGCGGGTTCGGATGACGGACCGGAGCGGCGGCCGGGGGGAGGGGCGATGCGTCATGCGGGTCCGACCGTACGGGTGCGGGTTCGGATGACGGATCGGAGCGGCGACCCACAGGGGCGGCGACCCCGGCTGACCGTCAGTCGAAGAACGACCGGTCCATCGCCACGATCCAGCGGCGCCGGGGATGCTCGGTCACCGACCAGATCCGGTCCGTCGAGGGCCAGTAGCTGAGGTCCTCGGGCCCCATCGGCAGCGCCCAGCGGCGTACGCGCATCGATCCGGGCTGGCCGGCGCAGACGGTGCCGGGCATCCACCGCCCGTGCGACACCGTCACGTGGTAGCGGCCCCCGGCGATGACGGCGCCCTGCATCCGGCGCACCCCGCCGTCGTCGATGGCCAGTGGCCGGGAGAACCCGTCGTCGCCGGCGGCGAGCTGCCACGTGGCGGGGTCCAGCGGGTAGCGGGCCAGCCGCGTCGTCGCGTTCGGGGCGAGGGCGTACTCACCGGCGACGAGCGCGGGCGGCTCGGAGCGACGGTCGAGGGACATGAAGGAGTACCGCAGCTTCTCGTGCCCCTCGTCCGCGAAGGCCTGGTAGGTGAACCGGACCGGCAGGACGTATCGGTGGCCGAAGGAGTGGAACCGCGCGCCCTCGAGGCCGAACCTCTCCGGGTGGTCGTCGTCGCCCGCGACCCGCATGATGTCGTCCACCCGGGCCGTCACGAACCCGCGACTCGTCGCCGCGATGTGGAGGTACGGGCCGGCCCAGACGATGCCGCCGGCGTGGATGTTCATCGGGCGGAGGGTGAGCCGCCCGGTCTTGTCGAAGACGGGCACGACGAGCAGGACGTGGCGGTACGTCCGCGAGTCGAGGTCGACGAACGTGACCCGGGAGCCGCGCTTGATGCCGTCCCTGCCGGTCGAGTACCACGTCGTCACCACCACCTTGCGGCCGCCGACGTCCTCGGTGTCGGAGGCGTCGGCACTGGTCGAGATGCCCTGCGGGTACCAGAGCTCGTCGCGCTCGTCGTAGGCGTCCCAGCGGTAGGCCTCGCGCACCGCCCGGCCGAGCAGCCGCGGGACCACGCGCGCCGGGCGGACGGCGTACTTCAGGTCCGCGAGCAGGCCGTCGAGCCCGGTGGGCTCGCCCAGCACCTCGGCGAACGCGGCGATCTCGCGCACGTTCTCGTCGGTGCGCTGCAGGTGGACGCCCTGGACGTACGGCGACTCGGACGCTGTCGACATCCCTCGACCCTAGCCACCCAGGGGTGTGGAGAATGGACACCCGTGAGGGCGATCTTCTTCGAGGAGGACGACGCGCGGGCGGTCGTCGCCCGGTTGCGCGCGGACGGGTTCGAGGCGCGCGCGGAGCGTGAGCGGCTGGCCGGCGAGGACGACGACGAGGACCACCCGTGGGCGGTGGTGAGCGACG
>CAZDAO010000173.1:0-7596 GCA_964503015.1 uncultured Nocardioides sp.
CGACCAGCGGCCAGAAGAAGTCGGTCCAGGTGGCCATGAAGGTGAACAGCCACAGGATCCCGGCGGCCGGCCGGGCGGCGGGGACGGCGACGTTCCAGAAGGTCCGGAACAGCGAGCACCCGTCGACGCGCGCGGCGTCGATGAGCTCGTCGGGGATCGCGTCGACGAGGTACTGGCGCATGAAGAAGACGCCGAAGGCGGTGACCATTCCCGGCACGATCAGCGCCCACATGGAGCCGACCCAGCCGAGCTTGGCCATCACGATGAACAGCGGGATGATCCCCAGCTGCGTCGGCACGGCCAGGGTCGCCACCACGAAGACCAGCAGCGGGGTGCGCCCCTTGAAGGCCAGCTTGGCGAAGGCGAAGCCGGCGAGGGTGGAGAAGAAGACCACCGACGTGGCCACCGTGCCGGAGACGAGGAGGCTGTTGCCCATCGCCTTCCAGAACGGTACGGCGTCGAAGGCGCGCTGGGCGTTCTCCCAGAAGTGGCCGCCGGGGATCAGCGGCGGCACCCGCTTGGTCAGCACGTCGCGGCTGTGCGAGCCGACGAGGAAGGACCAGTAGAGCGGGGCGCACGAGCCCAGCAGGAACGCGGTCAGGAGCCCGTAGACGAGGAGCCCGGGGCGGCGGTTCATCGGCGCAGTCCCTTCAACGCGCCGGAGTGCCGGCTGGCGAACAGGTTGAACAGCGCGAAGACGATGATGATCAGGAACAGCAGCCACGCCACCGCCGAGGCCATGCCGAGGTCGCGGACCCGCCAGCCGAGCTCCCAGAGGTACATCGTCAGCGTCTGGTACTGGCGGTCGGAGCCGCCGAGTCCCTGGGTGTCGAAGAGGCGCGGCTCGGCGAAGATCTGGAGGCCGCCGATGGTGGAGGTGATGACCACGAAGATCACCGTCGGCCGGATCAGCGGCACCGTGATCGAGACGAACTGGCGTACCTTGCCGGCGCCGTCGAGCGCGGCCGACTCGTAGACGTCGCGCGGCACGGCCTGCATCGCGGCGAGGAAGATCAGCGCGTTGTAGCCGGTCCAGCGCCAGTTGACCATCGAGGCGATCGCGAGGTGGCTGGCCAGGCGGTCGACGTGCCACCGGATCGGCTCGAGGCCGATGCCCTGGAGCGCCTCGTTGACCAGGCCGTAGCGGTCACCGAAGACGTTGCCGAAGATCAGCGCGACCGCCGCGGGTGCCACCACGAACGGCAGCAGCACGCTCATCCGCCACAGCGTGCGGGCGCGCAGCTGGGTGTCGAGCAGCCCGGCCAGCGCCAGCGCGATGAGCACCTGCGGCACCGAGGAGAGCAGGAAGATGCTGATCGTGTTGCGCAGCGCGTTCCAGAAGTAGCGGTCCTCCAGGACGCGGCGGAAGTTGTCGAGCCCGGCGAACTCCCCCTGGCCCGACAGCAGGCCCCACTGGTGCACCGAGACCCATGCCGTGTAGCCGAGCGGGAACATCCCGACGAGCAGGAACAGCAGGAAGAACGGTGACACGAAGACGTACGGCGTGACCTTGACGTCGAGCCGCGACAGCCGCTGCCGCCACTCCGGGCGTGGCCCGCGCCGTCGGTCGGACCGGGCCCCGGTCGGGGACGCCAGGTGAGTGGCGTCCCCGACCGGCTGCACGGCAGTGGAACCTGCATCCATGGGTGGGATCAGCCCAGTCGCTCGACGTCGGCCAGGAAGGACTCCCAGGCTTCGTCGGGCGTCTCCTGTCCCTCGTCGACCCGCTGGATCGCCTGCTGGAAGGCGGTGTTGATGTCGGCGAACTTCGGGCCCTTGTGCGGGATGAACGGCACGGCCTCGGCCCGCTCGGCCAGGATCTTGCCGGTCGGGGCGTCGTTGAAGAACGCGTTGGTGGCGCCGGTCAGGGTCGGGTCGTCGAGCGCGTCGACCTGGCTCGGGAAGGTGCCCTTGGCCTCGAAGGCCTTGATCTGCTGCTCGGGCGCGGTGAGCCACTTGGCCAGCTCCTTGGCCTCCTCCGGGTGGTCGCCCTGCGCGGGCACCGTGAGGTAGGAGCCGCCCCAGTTGCCGCCGCCTCCGGGGAAGACGTTGGCGATGTCCCAGCCGTCGACGCCCTCGGCGTTGCCCTCGATCACGCCGAGCATCCACCCGGGGCATGCCATCGTGGCGAAGCCGTCGTTCTGGAAGGCGGCGGTCCAGTCCTCGCTCCACTGCGTCAGCCCGGTGGTGAGGCCGTCGGCGACGTTGGCGGTGACGGTGTCGAAGACCGCCTTGACGTCCGGGTTGTCGGCCGCGATGACGGTGTTGTCCTCGTCCTCGAAGGAGTACTCGGTCTGGTTGATCATCGCCTGCGCGGTGCCGCCGGAGCTGTCGTACCAGGCGGTGTCCGGGACCTTCTTCACGAACTCGCGCCCGGTCTGGAAGTAGGTGTCCCAGTCCTCGAAGAGGGAGACGACCTTCTCGCGGTCGGTGGGCAGCCCGGCCTTCTTGAACAGGTCGGCGCGGTAGCACATGCCCTCGGGGCCGATGTCGGTGCCGTAGCCGATGAGCTTGCCGTCGGGGGTCGTCGCGGCCTCGGTCTTCCAGTCCAGCCAGCGGCCCTCGACCTCGGGGTCGGTCAGGTCGACGAAGGCGTCGGACTGCTCCATCAGCGCCGACCACCAGTCGACCTCGATCGCCTCGATGTCGGACAGGCCCGAGCCGGCCGCCAGCTTGGTGTAGAGGTTGTCCTGGTGCTCGTTGGCCGTGCCGGCCTTCTTCTGCTCGACGACGACGTCGTCCTGCATCGCGTTGTACTCCTCGATGAGCTCCTCGTAGCCGAACTCGTTGAAGGTCGCGACGGTGAGCTTGATCTTGCCGTCCGCGGTCGTGCCGTCGTCGCTGTCACCGCCGCACGCGGCCGCCGTCGAGGCGAGGGCGAGCGCCACGAGTGCGCTCGTGGCGAGTCGCACCCGCCGGGTCTTCCGTGTCTGCACCACTGCACTCCTGCCGTCCTGCGAAGCGCCGGACGGGTTGTCCGGCCTGGGAGGTGGACGGTGACGTGGTGTGAGAGCGCTTCCACTTCCGTCCGTGGATCACTATGACTGCGGTCACATCACGTGTCAATGCTGCGCGTGATTGTCACGTTCAAGTCCTTGGGAGCGCTTCCATGAACGTGGGCTGGTCTGGACCTCAGCCGGCGTCCAGGAGGGCACGCACGCGCGGGACGACCTCCTCGCCGTAGAGCCGGATCGACTCCATCCGCTGCTCGTGGGGCAGCGCACCGACCGAGTACTTCAGCTGGAAGCGCGAGAGCCCGAGCGTGCGCACCGCCCAGGCGATCTTGGTGGCGACCGTGTCCGGCGAGCCGACGAACAGCGCACCCTTGGGTGAGGCGCCCTGCTCGAAGGCCACGCGGCTGTAGGGACCCCAGCCGCGCTCGCGCCCGATCCGGGTGAACAGCTCGGCCTGGTGGGGGTAGAGCTGCTCGCGGGCCTCCGCGTCGGTCGCCGCGACGTGGCCGGGCGAGTGCATGCCGATCGGCAGCTCGTCGTGCCCCAGCTGGGCGAGGGCGCTGCGGTAGAGGTCGGCGAGCTGGACGAACCCCTCGGGGGAGCCGCCGATGACCGCGAGCACGAGCGGCATGGCGTACCGGGCCGCGCGCACCACCGACTCCGGGGTGCCGCCGACGGCGATCCACGCCGGGAGCCGGCCGGCCGCGGTCGGCGGGTAGACCTGCTTGCCCTCGAGCGGGGGACGGATCGAGCCCTGCCAGCTCACCGGCCCCTCGGACTGGAGCGCGGCGAAGAGGTCGAGCTTCTCGGCGAAGAGCCGGTCGTAGTCCTGGAGGTCGAGGCCGAACAAGCCGAACGACTCGATGAACGAGCCGCGACCCAGCTGCACCTCGGCGCGTCCGCCGGAGACGGCGTCGAGGGTCGCGAAGCGCTGGTAGACCCGGATCGGGTCGTCGCTCGACAGCACGGTGACGCCGGTGCCGAGCCGGATCCGCTCGGTCCGACCGGCGATCGCGGCCAGCACCACGTCGGGCGCGGTGATCGCGTAGTCGGGTCGGTGGTGCTCGCCGAGGCCGAGGTAGTCGATGCCGACGCGGTCGGCCAGCACGGCCTCCTCGACGACCTCGCGGATCGTCTCGGGATGGTTGCCGGGAGCGCCCTCCACGGGCGCGTCGCCGAAGGTGTCGAGGCCGAGCGAGGGGTGCTCGCGCGTGCCGAGGACGTCGTAGCTCTCGTCGCGGGACATGTCGGTGATCCTCCCTCATCCCGCACGGGCGGGGCCGCGGCGAACGCGCCTCACCGGAACGACAGGACCCCGTCGTCGATCGCTCCACGGCGGAGCGTGCGGGCGTCGTGGAGGTAGTTCTGCTTCAGCTGCCACGGTGCCACGGCGCCCTGCCGGGGCAGCGTGTGGACGACCCGCTGGACGTAGCCGGCGTCGAAGTCCATCAGCGGCACCTCCGCCACCGACGGGTCGCGGACCGGGACGACCGACCGGGCGCCGGTCTCGCGGAGGTGGCGCAGCAGCCGGACGACGTACTCCGCGACGAGGTCGGCCTTCAGCGTCCAGGAGGCGTTGGTGTAGCCGATCGTGAAGGCGAAGTTGGGGACGCCGCTGAGCATCATCGCCCGGTAGGCCATGGTCTCGTGCGGCTTGACCGCGGCCCCGTCGACCACGAGCTCGGCGCCGCCGAACACCCGCACGTTGAGGCCGGTCGCGGTGACGACCACGTCCGCGTCGAGGTGCTCGCCGGACTCCAGCTCGATGCCGGTCTCGGTGAAGGTGCGGATCCGTCCGGTGACCACGTCGGCGCGCCCCGAGCTGATGGCGTGGAACAGGTCGCCGTCGGGCACCAGGCACAACCGCTGGTCCCACGGGTCGTAGGCCGGCTTGAAGTGGGTGTCGACCTCGTAGCCCTCGGGAAGCGCCTTGACGTTGGCGGACCGGATCAGGCGGCGCACGAGTCGCGGCCGGCGCCGGCTCAGCTGGTAGAGCGCGGTGGCCACGCCGATGTTCTTGGCGCGCACCAGCGGGTAGGACAGCCGGTCGCCGAGCAGCCGGCGGGCACGCCGGGCGAAGCCGTCCTGCGCGGGCAGCGGCAGGACGTACGTCGGGGAGCGCTGCAGCATCGTCACCCGGCCCGCCCCGCTCGCGGCCAGTGCCGGGACCAGCGTCACCGCGGTCGCCCCCGAGCCGATCACCACGACCCGCTTGCCCTCGTGGTCGAGGTCCTCGGGCCAGTGCTGCGGGTGCACGACCTCGCCGGTGAACCGCTCCTGGCTCTCGAAGTGCGGGGTGTAGCCCTGGTCGTAGTCGTAGTAGCCGCTGCACGCCCAGAGGAAGCCGGCGGTCACCTGGCGGGTCTCGCCGTCGACCTCCGCCGTCACGGTCCAGCGCGCCGTGTCGCTGTCCCAGCTCGCGGAGGTGACGTGGTGGTCGTAGCGGATGTGCCGGTCGACGCCGTAGGCGCGCGCGGTGTCGCGGACGTAGCGCAGGATCGAGGCCCCGTCGGCGAGCGCGGTGGTGCCGCGCCAGGGCCGGAAGCGGTAGCCGAGGGTGAACATGTCGGAGTCCGAGCGGACGCCGGGGTAGCGGAACAGGTCCCACGTGCCGCCGCTCGCCCGGCGCCGCTCCAGGACGGCGTACGACGTCCCGGGCAGGTCCTTGGCCAGGTGCGCGGCGGCGCCGATGCCGGAGAGCCCGGCACCGATGATCAGCACGTCGACGTGGTCGCTCACGCCCCCGAGCGTAGGCGATCGGAGGAGCGGATGTAACAGCGAGTTACATCTCGTCCGGGATCATGTGCCGCCACGGTCGCGACAGCTCGAAGCGACGACCGCTGATCTCGGTCACCTCGACCTCGACCACGTTGTACTTCAGGGTCGGCACCCACGGGCGGAGCCGGAGGGTGTCGGCCCGGTGCTCCTCGTGCTCGTCCAGCACCCGCGCACGGCCGCGCACGATGACGCTCGCCGCGCGGTCCTCCTCGAGCTCGTCGGCCTCGAAGGCCACGTCGCTGTTCATGATCACCGCGATCAGCTTGGAGCCCTCGGCGGTGCGGAAGAGCAGCGAGCGCCGGTCGGTCTCCGGGTCGTGCTCGACGGCGTAGTTGACCGGGACGATGTGGACGTCCTGCAGGAGGTGGTAGGCCAGCCGGCCCAGCTCCTGGCGGCCGAGGAACTCCCAGCACTCCTCGGTGCTCATCCGGGTGATCGGTCCCTCCATGCCTCGACGCTAGGCCGGGCCGGACAACCCCCGTAGGGCCGAACGTCCCGACCTCGGCGACCGCGCTCAGTCCCGGGCGTACAGCTCCACGAACCGCGCCAGCAGCCGGACCGGCTCGGTCACCATCGCCTCGCGCGCGGCGGCCTTCAGCGACTCGCGCTCGTGGGGCTCGTAGTAGCCGTGGGCGCTGTAGGCGTCGATCCGGTCGCAGATGGCGACGGCGTCGAGCTCGGGATGGAACTGCGTGGCGTAGACGTTGCGCCCGAGCCGGAAGGCGTGCACCGGGCAGGTCGTCGTCGAGGCCAGCAGGATCGCGCCCTCGGGCAGCCGGGCCACCGCCTCCTTGTGGCCGAGGTACGCCGCGAACTCCGGCGGCAGCACCCCGAAGAGCGGGTCGGCCCGTCCGGCCTCGGTCAGCCGGACGGGCAGCGCGCCGATGGGCTCGCCGTAGGTGCGGTCGACGATGCCGCCGCCCAGCCCACCCAGGACACCGATGCCGTAGCACGCGCCGAGGAAGGGGAAGTCGGCCGCGACGACCCGGTGCGCCAGGCCGCGCAGGTCGGCTTCCGCGCTCCGCTGCGCCTCCGACTTCGCCTCCTCGGGGTCGGAGGAGTTGAACGGCCCGCCGCCCAGGACGATGCCCGACCAGTCGTCGAGGTCGACGTCACCGAGCGGGCCCTGCTCGAGGCGGACCCGGACGAGCTCGTCGGCGCGCAGGCCGCAGCCGGCCAGCACGGCGTCGTACTCCTGCTGGGCGACGTCGTCCTCGGCGCGGGTGCCGAGGAACAGGAAGGGGCGCACGGGCTAAGTCTGGACTGCCGCGCCGGAGGCGATGAGCGCGTCCACGTCGGCGACGCCCCAGGCCGTCAGCGCCTCGCGGGTGTGCTCGCCGGGGAGGGGCGGAGCGCTCCGGATCGTCGAGGGGGTCCGGGAGAAGCGCGGTGCGGGCGCCGGCTGGGTGACGCCGCCCGGGGCGACGAAGGTGCCGCGGGCGGCCAGGTGCGGGTGCTGCGGCGCCTCGGCGAGCGGCACGACCGGGGCCACGCACGCGTCGGTGCCGTCGAAGACCTCGCACCACTCGGCCTGCGTCCGCTCCCGGAACCGCACGGTCAGGGCGTCACGGATCGCGCGCAGGTTGGCGGGGTCGTCGCGGTCGGGCAGCTCGACCCCGATCCGGGCGACCAGCTCGTCCCAGAACTGCGGCTCGAGCGCCCCGACGCTCATGTGCCGGCCGTCGGCCGTCTCGTAGAGGTCGTACCAGGGCGTGCCGCCGTCGAGGAGGCCGGACCGGCGGCGGCCGGGGTCGAGGCCGAGGGCGGCGAAGGTCGAGGCCATCGCGTTGAGGTGGGCGGTGCCGTCGACGATCGCCGCGTCGACCACCTGCCCCTGCCCGCTCGCCCGCGCCTCGAGGTGGGC